>CAYXEY010001012.1:0-1500 GCA_964464105.1 uncultured Planctomycetaceae bacterium | reverse complement strand
CCTTGAAAGTCTCCGGAATGCTCTTTGCTTCCGGCGAGTCATATGCGGCCGTAACGCCCTTGGATTTCAACACCGCCGCGCGGGCGGGGTCGCCGCTCCAGAACACGTCGCCGTCAGGATTGTCCATCTTGGCGATCAGCCGATTGACCAGTCCAGTGCTCTTGGTCTCCTCCGTGTCGTAAACGCCGATCACCTTCATTTCGAGTCGCTTGCCGGCTTCCTTGAGCACCGGCTCGGAGAAGATGCGATCAACGCTCGTATAAACGACGACTGTCTTATGTTCCGCAGCGCTTGCGCCAGCCGTTACGGATATGAATGCCGCAAGGCCGGCAACGCAAACCGAGACTGAAGTGCTACGCATGGTTCGTTTCCTCTATCCAACAGAATGCAAGACTGGTTGCATGATCAGGCCGATGACGCCTGCGACGAGCACGATGAGTGGTTCAGGGACCTTGAAGCGCCAAATAAGTCCCAGGGCCGCGAGCGCAATCATCGCGGTCGGGATATCCACGACGGATCGCTGCCCCAGCACAATCACCGCCCCGGTAATCGTGCCAATCGCCGCAACCGTTACGCCATCCACAAACGCAACGATGCCGGGGCGCTTGCCGTGCCTCTTGAAGTAGGGCGCGGGGATGACCGTGAAGAGATAGCAAGGCAGAAACGTCGCAAGTGCGGCCACGCATGCACCCGGCACTCCTGCGACGAGATAGCCGATGAAGCCCACGGTGATCACAACGGGGCCGGGCGTGATCATCGCGACAGCGACGGCGTCCATGAACTGGCGGTCGTCGAGCCAGTGGTATTCTTTCACGACTCCGCCGTAGAGGAACGGTACGATCGCGAGCCCGCTTCCGAACACGAACGCACCCGCCTTGGCAAAGAACAATGCCAGGGTGCCGAGCGTGCCCCAATCCGTCGAGGCCCCCGTCCCGAGGGCCAGTGCGAGCGGTGACAGAGTGAAAAGAGTCGCCCGTTCGCGCTTGTACAACCATCGTGGCGGGAATCGCGCGAACCAGACGAGCACGCCTGCCGCCAGGAAGAGCCACACGCTTTCGGACTCAGTGACCGCGGTGAAAACGGTCGCGGCAAGATAGATCGACCATAACAGCCAATTTTTGCCGACAGATTTGCGAGTCAGTTTGAACGCGCTGAGCGCGATGATCCCGATGACCGCCGCCCCGACCCCGTAGAACACTGCCTGCATCCAAGCGAGACCCTGGTAGCGCAAGTATGCCCAACCCAATGCGAGGACCATGAAGAACGAAGGCAGGACGAACGCCAGGCCGACGAGCGTTGCTCCACGAATCCGGTAGTGGACATAACCAAGATAGATGGCCAATTGTGCGGCCAATGGACCCGGTGCGAGCTGCGCCAGCGCAAGGCCTTCCTTGTAGTCCGACTCCGAAATCCAACGCCGATCTTCGACGAGATCGCGGTGCATGTAACCGACGAGCGCGACCGGGCCGCCGAAGCCGATTGTCCCGAGCCGTCCCGCAT
>CAYXEY010001011.1:0-1502 GCA_964464105.1 uncultured Planctomycetaceae bacterium | reverse complement strand
TCGCCCGCGTCATCGACGCCGGCCGCCGCTACGCCGTCGTCCCCTGGCAGATGGCGCTCGTCGCGCGCGCCATGAAGCTGCTGCCGAACGCGGTGTACGACCGCCTCTTCAAGCGCGCAGGGCGCAAGCCGCGCGGGCTGAAGCTGTAGCTCGGGGAAACGAAGTTTCAGTGAAGACCGATGCCCGCGTCGGCGGGCGTTATGCCGGGACTAAAAGTCAGTCGCTGCGGGGCGGCGACATTTCCATCTGAAACGAACCATCGTCGGACTGGGTGGCTTATCGGCCTTTGTAGACATTGGCAGATTAGTCAATACGGACTGCTATGTGCCGGTAAGCGGCCGTTCAGCGGCTGTATGCCCTCAGCGCTTCCGGCTCGCTGCCCCAATAGCCTGCATCAAATCCTGGTGCGCCCACTTGACCGTTTTCAGACCGTACTGTTTGAACGCCGAGGGCAATTGTGCTGGCGGGGCGTCGCCTTTATATACGCCGATCACGCCCTTACCACGTTTAAGACTTTCTGCAATTTCCCATTCGACCCATTCGCTCTTGGCGCAGTCCTTGGTCAGGTACACCGCCGTGACGGACACCCGGTCGATGCGCTCGCGGATTTTCTGCTTAATGTAATCCTCGTTCTTGCTCTTGATGGCTTCCTTCAGTGAGAAGTCATCGAATTGAAGCTCGGTCTTGTCGTTCGCGGCCTGCCCCCGCAAGAGATTCACTTCGTCCTCATCCTCGAAAGCAAAGCTGATGAAGACATGCCGGCTCGTATCGGATGCCGTGTCCTTGAGTGATTGCTTCGCCTTCTCCTCAAGTCGCTTCAAGTCCGAACTGGGAATTCCTCCACCGCCACCGCCGCCCATTTCAACCTCCCGCACCAAGACCAAATTCGAGACACGAAATACACTGCCCGCAGGGCGCACTACCCCCGGCATGACAAGAGTACGTGCCACCAATGCCCTTCTCTTGGGCCAGCCTGACCACGTCTGCTTTACTGAATTCTGCGAGGGGCATCACGACCTTGATCAGGCGCCCAAGCGCGGCCTCGATGGCACGCTCAGTTTGTTCGATGAATTCCGAACGCTGATCCGGGAACAAACTGAAGCGCTCGGCGAGCAAGCCGACCGATACCTTGGATGCGCTCACCTGATAAGCATAAGCGCTACCCATCAACAGAAACATGAAATTGCGTCCAGGCGTGAAGGCATCCGTTTTCACATCCAGTTTGTCCGAGGTCAGACCCGAACGAATCACTCGGCCGAATCCGGACAGATCCATTCGGGTCGGCGTCGGCAGATCCAACTGGGCATGCACCCGCTGACAAGTCTCCCACTCTCGCTGCGCAGCCCGCTGCCCATAGTCAATGAACAGCGGGTACACCTCCACGCCTTCCTCTCTGGCCAGTACGCCGACAAGGGTCGAATCGAGACCGCCGGAGACCAGATTGACGAGGCTCACCAGATTGCCTCCCTCTTGGCTACACGCATCGTCACCCACATGGCCAG
>CAYXEY010001010.1:0-1502 GCA_964464105.1 uncultured Planctomycetaceae bacterium | reverse complement strand
CCAGCAGAATCCACGATTCCTCCGCTTCGATGGCAGGGATCATGTTGATCAACGCGAGGCAAACCAGGGCGCTGCGCATGGCTCGCTTTTCGTTCATCGCGCCGCCCCCAATGGCCCGCGCCTTCCCGCCTCGGGCGACACTCGACGCCGCCGTTCGTCACCCGCAAGTGCGAAGAGCTGACCGAATGCCGCCGTGCCGGGCACATACAACGAGGTCGGGCCGATGACCTGCGAGAGCGCCGCGGTCGCCTGTTCAACTTCGTCGCGCTGGTTGGCCGCAAACAGGAGACACGGACCCCGCCAGGCCGACGGCCAAGACAATCGCGCAAGGTGAGTCGTTAAATCGTCAGATGTATTGGTCTCGCGAATGGCCAGTTCGCGCAACAGCCTCGGTCGATGTGCCCGACCGCTGCCCGGCGGCATGACCACCAGCGGGTCGCCATCGCACAACAGCCCGACGCGCATGCCCCGTTCGAGGGCGTCCACGATCACCGTCGCGGCGCAGCTGATCGCCAATTCCAGCTTTCGCCGATCCTCCGCCTCACCGGGTCGAACCCGGCTGGCCAAGGCCACCCACATCTGCCGGGCCGAGCTGCGCGACATCTCTCTTACCACAAGCTGACCCGTTCTCGCGCTGCGCCGCCAGTGGATGCGGCGCGGATTGTCGCCCTCGCGGTATTCACGGATGCCGTAGATTTCGTCGTCACCCATGTGCTTGATCGATGCACCCTCGCCACCCTGCATGTCTGCTCGACGCGAGGCCGAGTAAACGTCGATCAGAAGGCGACCCAGCTCGGGCATGATGACCAGTTCGTGCTCCGCAGGAATGGCGACGCTCTTGGTGAACATGCCGAAGGGGAAACGCGTGGCCAGGCCGATGGCGTTCAACTGCGCGCGGCCTCGGCCTCGGCTGAGCATGGGGACTTCAATCGTCAGCGATTCGCGGGGCTTCAATATGGGGATAAAGCCTTCGGCCGGCAGCAGAGGACTGCTCGCCGGCTGCGCCTCGGCAATATGCACACCGCGAGCTGCACCCCAGCGCCAATGACTCCTTACGAAGTATCGCATCACAAATGGCTGACCTGCGAAGACGACATCGGGCGATTGACGGACGACGTCGATCTTGCGCAGCGACATCCAGCCGGCAAAGATGGAGATCAGGCCCGCGCCAATGCACAGACCGAACAACACCATGAGCAGGTTGATGTCGGCATTGATTGCAGCGAGACCGATCAGCGTGGTGCCGACGGCGAACAGGGCGCTGCCCCACGCGGGCCGCAGCCCGAATGAACGCAGGCGTCCGCTGCTCGGAATCCAGTCGATGCGCTGCACGGTGCTGTCACGCCTTGAGGTGAATCATGATCCCAGCCTCGACACCGGGGATATCTTATCGTGGATCAATGTGGCTGCGGATTGCGTTAATCGCCACTAAACTTCAGGCTTAAAAAATAGATACGCCCCGGGGGGACCGGGGCGTCCGCTCCCGGTGTCTGGGCGTACCG
>CAYXEY010001009.1:0-1505 GCA_964464105.1 uncultured Planctomycetaceae bacterium | reverse complement strand
GGTCGGCACCCGGTTTGATCTGCACGTCCGGGATGACGATGATCCTCATTTTCGGAGCGGCAACCGTAGTTCGTGGAACGGCCCTCGCGTTCCGGCGTCCCACTTGGCGGCGATCTCCAGGGACTCTAGAGGAGTCGCCCCTTTGCTCAGAGCGCCCATCGCATAGGCGCCTCCAGATCCAACCGCGAAGAATGGCGCGTCAACGAAGTCGGGGATTGAATCGTTGACCCACAGGTAGATTCCGTCCTTGCGAACTTGCAGGACTTCCAGCTTTGCGGTGTCATCCTCGGACTCCCGCTTTTCGACCACTGGCCGCTTTGCCTTACCGAGAGTCCACAACCGGAATTGCGAGAGCTTGTCGGACGACCCCGCGCCAACCCATAGACAGCCCTTCGCCTCCCACACCTTCTTGCCGCCCGTAAAGCATGGCTCGTATGTCACGAATGAATCTGCGACGACGGCGTCGAGAGTGGCGACCCCCGTCGTCATGTGCGCCTCCCCTTGCAGCCTGCGGCGTCCCTTGCGAGCGCACCGATCAGCGCTTGATTTTGCTGCTGTAGGGCGTCGATCACTTCGCGCAGTTCAAGGATGCCAGCCACGCGATCTGCGTGAAACTTCTGGAGCGTCTCGTAGTCCTGCTGCGTCATGTAGCAGCGGCCCTTGTCGCACACTGCGACGGGCTTGATCGTGACGCTAGGCGGCGCTTCTGCGATAGCGGGCCAAATGGCGAACGCGAGCACTAGGGCGATTGCGACCGCCCAAGCCGTGCCGATGTCGCTGAATCGGCCGCGATACATGGCCTATGGACTTTTGGGAGTCATCGGCAGCTTGATGCACGCGAACTGAGCGACGACGTATTGACGGCGAACCTTCGCCAATTCCGCAGGCGCTTCCGCCTGACACTTCGCCACGGTCGGGTAGATGGCGACCTTGTGCGGCCACGGCACGGCCGAGCCGACGAGCGCGATGTAGACGACGAGCGCGGCGCCCATAACGCCTACTGGACGTGTATGCCGCGAGGAACGAGGACGTGGTTCATCAGCGTGACCCAGTTCGCCGCGCCCGTGTCCATGTACGCTTTCGGGTCGCCCGCGTAGATCGTCCACGGATTCTTGCCCGCGTGCCATTCGAGGAACTTGTCGCCGAACTTCTCCACGATTGCCGCGTAGGTCGCGGGGTCTTTCGCCTCGGAAAAGTAGCCGTAGACCATCGGCTGCGGCTTATTGGTACTCCAGTCGAAGTCCCAAATGCTGCCGTCACGGTTCACCGTCTTGCCGTCCACGACGGCCTCCTCTGCGGCGATAGGCGGATTCTCGTATGCGGGCGCGGGGCCGAGCGAGCCACGTTCGCGCAGAGCTTCGATCAGCTTGTCGAGCTTCGCTTCGAGGGATTCGAGGGTTGCCATGTGCGTTACTCCTTGTTGGCGAGCAGGTTGGTTTTGCGCTGCGACCCGAAACTCGTCCCGAGCCAGAACGAACCGACCATGCCGATCACCATCAGGACGG
>CAYXEY010001008.1:0-1506 GCA_964464105.1 uncultured Planctomycetaceae bacterium | reverse complement strand
GGTCTGCGCTTCGCCATCCGTGAAGGCGGTCGTACCGTCGGCGCCGGCGTCGTGGCCAAAATCATCGAGTAATCCGCTCTTTCGACAATCCGCGGCGGAGCGAATGTCTGCTCTGCCGCCCGCTCTTTGGAAAGCAAAATGCAAAACCAGAAGATCCGCATCCGCCTCAAGGCTTTCGACTATCGCCTGATCGACCAGTCGGCGCTTGAGATCGTCGAGACCGCCAAGCGTACGGGTGCCGTCGTGCGCGGCCCGGTCCCGCTGCCGACGAAGATTCAGCGTTTCGACGTGCTGCGCTCGCCGCACGTGAACAAGACCTCGCGGGATCAGTTCGAGATCCGCACCCATCTGCGCCTGATGGACATCATCGACCCGACCGACAAGACGGTCGATGCGCTGATGAAGCTGGATCTGCCGGCGGGTGTCGACGTCGAGATCAAGTTGCAGTAAAGCAGTACTTGCGGATATAATCCGCCGTTTTCGCCGGGTGGCCCCTATGGGGGCTGCCCATTTTGACTTGTAGCAACAGTCTCGCCGGCCAATCGTAGCCGGCAAGAGGAGAATAACCATGAGTCTAGGCCTTGTTGGGCGCAAGGTCGGCATGACGCGCATCTTTGCCGAGGACGGGTCCACCGTTCCGGTCACTGTGCTCGACGTGTCGAACAACCGTGTGACCCAGATCAAAACGCCTGAAACCGACGGCTATGCCGCGGTCCAGGTGACCTTCGGCCAGCGCCGCGCGTCGCGCGTGGGCAAGCCGCTCGCAGGCCATCTGGCCAAGGCGGGCGTCGAAGCGGGTCATGTCCTGAAGGAGTTCCCGGTGTCTGCCGAGGAGCTCTCGCAGCTGAAGCCGGGTGACCAGATCGCCGTCACCATTTTCGCTGCCGGCCAGAAGGTCGACATCACCGGCACTTCCATCGGCAAGGGCTTTGCCGGCGGACAGAAGCGCCACAATTTCAGTTCCCAGCGCGCGTCGCACGGCAACTCGGTTTCGCATAACGCGCCGGGCTCCATCGGCATGGCGCAGGATCCGGGTCGTGTTTTCCCGGGCAAGCGCATGACCGGCCATCTTGGTGACGTGAAGACGACCACCCAGAATCTGGAGGTCGTTCGCGTCGATGCCGAGCGCCAGCTGCTGCTGGTCAAGGGCGCGGTGCCGGGCTCGAAGGGCTCGGATGTCGTCGTTCGTGCGGCGGTCAAGGGCTAAGGGGGCGACATGGAACTCAAGGTAATCAACGAACAAGGTCAGGAAGCGGCGAAACTGCAGGCTTCCGATGCGCTGTTCGGTCGCGACTATAACGAATCGCTGGTGCATCAGGTCGTCGTCGCCTATCAGGCGAACGCGCGCTCCGGCGATCGCAAGCAGAAGGGCCGGGCGGAGATCGCCAAGTCCACCAAGAAGCCGTGGAACCAGAAGGGTACCGGCCGTGCGCGCGCCGGTCGCGCGTCTTCCCCGCTGTGGCGTGGTGGTGGTCGCATCTTCCCGAATACTCCGGATGAAAAATT
>CAYXEY010001007.1:0-1511 GCA_964464105.1 uncultured Planctomycetaceae bacterium | reverse complement strand
CGAGGATTCAGCGGCCCCATGGACGGGCCCTCTCATATTGCATTCCGCACTGCGGCTGGCGAGTTATGGGCGTCCAAGCCGAGTCCCTCGAAATCTCCCGTCCTGCATGAAACGGCCGCCCAGATGACCGGTGGGCAAACTGGCGAGGTCCTCCGACTGTATACACGGACAACAGGCCCCATGAGCCATGTCGTAATACGTGAACGGCAGGCCCAGGTGAATCCATGACGACGCGCAGTCTCCCGGTCATGCCGAGCCCGATGATGCGACGGAGCTCCGGCCGGCATTCAGCGGTTTCCGTATCGCCCATTCTGCAGCGCCAATGCGCCTGCGGCGGATCCGGTGGGTTGTCGGGCACCTGCGAGGAATGTGAGAAGAAAAAATTGGTCGGCATGTCGGCGCAGGCGAAGTTGCGCGTCAATGAGCCAGGCGATGAGTACGAGCAGGAAGCCGACCGGGTGGCGGACCGGGTGATGCGAATGCCGATCGAGGGGGCCGCTCCCAGCGAAGAGATATCGAAGCAGCTTGTTCAACGGCGCTTCTCCGGAGAAGGTGGGTTGTTGAGTCGCGCTACCGGCGAAGAACCGGCACCGGTCGGGGAGCCGCTCGCCGCGGACGAGGCTGCTCCCAAAGATGGTGCAACCGACGAAGGTGGCAGCCGCTGCCCGAGCTGGCGTGGCGACCCGCAGAGCATCAGCAAACGGGCCGCCGAAAATTATGTGCAACACGACATCACGCCGACCTCGCAAGCGAAGGTGGAGAAAATCAACTGCGAGCCTCCGATCGCCAATGGCAACTATGGATGTTTTGTGCATTTCAGCGACGGCCTGGTCGTGAGAGTCATCGTCCGCGCGACCGATATCGTGGTCGGCATGGGACCAGGGCAAATCTCCACAGAAACCCCGCCGGCCGCGACGCCCTTGTGCTTTTACGATTACCACTGTCCGGACGGGTTTCTCGTCCTCACTAAGCGGGAATGCAAAAGCGCCAAGTCGTCGGCGCCGCATCCGCCTGGCGCGCCTTCGGCGGTCGTGCAACGACGCGTGGCTCCGGGTCAGTCTGCTTCTCTCGTCGCGCCGCCGTTGGTGCACGAGGTATTGGGGTCGGCGGGGAGTCCTCTGGATGAACCGACACGCACTTTTTTCGAGTCCCGGTTTGGGTACGACTTCGGCCACGTGCGTGTGCATGCGGATGCCGCGGCCTCGGAATCGGCGCAGGCCGTCAATGCGTTGGCCTATACGGTTGGATCGCATGTCGTGTTCCACACCGGGCAATTCGATCCACAGTCGATCGGCGGTCGTCGCCTGCTGGCGCATGAACTGACGCATGTCGTGCAAGCAGACGCCGGCTCAGGGGGGAAGGGGTCGATGCGGAGGAAGGCCGACCTATCGAAGGATCAGGAAAAGCCTCAGCCGTTGCCCCCGGTCGACTGTGCCGCGGAGATCACTCCTGTGCGGGATTGTTTCGATCTCATCGGGGACATGATCGCGATCCAAGCCGATATGCGCGAG
>CAYXEY010001006.1:0-1512 GCA_964464105.1 uncultured Planctomycetaceae bacterium | reverse complement strand
ATTCCGGTACCCCTTTCCAACTGACGACAAAACGCCTGTTAGGCGCTGTGCCGATCGTGGCGAAGCTCACGTAGCAGGGATTGTTGGCGGCAGTGACGCCATCAGCGCAAACAGTAGCGTAACCCGGACGCCGCGGAGTCGGATCGAGATCATTGCCATACAAGCGCATGACATAGTTCATGCCTGCATCCGGAATCGGCAATTGCGTCACCGGACTGCCGAATCCGCAGGTCGTGTTGTCCCATGGAATGGCGGTATTGACTAGATGAATACGGCCGTTCGAATTGATCCGGACCGAGTCGAACACCTTGTCGCCGAATAGAAAGTTGAAGCCGATAGGGATGACGTTCGTGATGCTGTCATCGATGGTCGGCAAGCTGGTAGCGCAACCGGCGCTGTCGATGAAGCTGTAGGGACTCGATGTCGCAGATACACGGGTATGGCCGGACGGATCGATCCAATTGAAGATGGTCACGGCACTGGCATAAGTCCCCGCTTGAACCGGAGAAGCGAACAGGAAAAGGGAGAGGACAAATGCAATCCACGCCCGCGTGCTCATTCCCAGCATCTCCGATGAAAAGTCGGCGCCGGCATAACGGCGATCATGACGTCAGGCATGCCATCGCCTCGCCCATGCGCACCGGTCGCGAGTGCGTCCACTCCGGATTGAAGCCGGCGCCCGCAGGCAGGAAATCCTGCGGGAACAGCAGCACCACGGTCGAGCCGAGCAGGAAGCGGCCCATCTCCTCGCCTTGCGCGAGACGGATGTCCCGGTCGCCCAGGCCATCGTAGCGCCAGTCACGGATCTGGCCGGGACGTGGCGGATTCACCACGCCATGCCAAGTGGTCGCCATGCTGCCGACGATGGTGGCGCCGACCAGCACCATGACGAACGGGCGGGATGAGGCCCCCGGCTCCGCTTCGAATACGCAGACCACACGCTCGTTGCGGGCGAACAGGCCGGGGACGCCGCGCGCCGTGGCGGGATTGACCGAGAACAGGTCGCCCGGCACGTGGATCATGCGCAGCAGGCGCGCGGCACAGGGCATGTGGATGCGGTGGTAATCCTTCGGGCTCAGGTAGAGCGTGGCGAACCAGCCGTTCTCGAACGGCCGCGCCAGGGCGACATCGCCGCCGACGAGTGCGCGGCTGGAATAGCGATGGCCCTTGGCTTGGAAGATCTGGTCACCCTCGATCGCCCCCAGCTGGCTGATCGCGCCATCGACCGGGCATACCAGCGGGGCCGGGGCCAGCGGCCGGGCATCGGGCTTGAGCGGACGGGTGAAGAAGTCGTTGAAGGTCGGATAGGCGGCCATGTCGGGGTTGGCCGCTTCGTCCATATTCACGCCATAGCGACGGACGAACCCGCGGATCAGGCGCGTGGTGAACGCACCACCCCGCCAGCCGGCCAGCCGGCCGGCCAGTATGGTCAGGAGCTGCTTCGGCAGCAGGTATTGGGTGAGGACGGCGAGACGATCAGACATGACAGAAGTATTGGCGGGGTTCCGATCC
>CAYXEY010001005.1:0-1517 GCA_964464105.1 uncultured Planctomycetaceae bacterium | reverse complement strand
GCCGGCCAGCGACGCGGGGTTCTCCCAGGGGTTCTACCTCGATGATCAGAAAGTGATCCTTCCGCCGTATGCGCCCGCAGGAACCAACCATTGTGGTTATTTTGAAAAACTGCCCGCCGCGGCCACGGCCACGCTGCGCACCGGCCTGTCGATCGAAATGAACCGCGGCGGCGAGCCGGTCAGCAAGTTGCCGGTCGATGTCGCGGCGCTCATCGCCAGGTCGCGACCGAAGGACGGCGAGTATGAGGCGCCGCACATGCGCCGCTCCGAGCAATCGGTCGACCTTGTGACGGCGTGGGCTGATGCCGAGTTGGTCTTCGTTGGGCGCTTTGTCCGGCTGAACAGCGATCCGGATGACAAGACCCTCTGGCAGATGCACTTCGAGCCGCAGGGCGAGCCGCTGCGCGGGCCGGCGTCGGCGGCGAGCAAGACGCTTGTATTTCGTTCGGAAAAGGTGCCGGCGTGGTACGAAATCGGGTCGAAGTATGTCGTATTCGCGCGGATGCTGGCCGGCACGCAGCGAATCGACCCGCGCGAGCACGTGGGCATTCGCATCTGGTGGCCCGAGAACGACCCCGTCATCGAATTCATGAAACAAGCTGATGCTTACTGGCCGCCATCGAAGGCCAAGCAGGATCCCAAGGCGCGGGCAGCGCTGGCAGCCACGCTGAAGTCACCCGCGCCGGAGGTGCGCCTTGCATCGGCCCACGCACTCACGAGAATGGGGCGGCCGCAGGCCGGTGGTGATGCACTGAAGACGCAAGTCGACGCGCAGCTTGCGCGGGAGCCGGTCGAGTCGGTGAAAAAGGCGCTCGGTGTGTTGCAGCGAATGTCCGGGCCTGCCGCGCGCAAGCCCTGAGCGGTCACGTCACATTGAAAAAGCGAAAACTGCGGCCAAGAGGAGTCGAACCTCCACTATCTTGCGATAACTAGGACCTGAACCTAGCGCGTCTGCCAATTCCGCCATGGCCGCGGGTGTGGGGATGACGAAGGCCGCCTCCCCGGACAGCCGGGAAAGTGTAGCCATCCGGCGACAACTTGCAAGTCGCACACCGTAGTACCCAGCATTACGGCACGATGGCGTCTACAAACGGGGCGATGTCGCGGCCGTCGGGCGATGTGTCGGCGTTCAGATCGGCGTAGGCTCGCTGCACCGCGTCGGTGTTGTTGCCGAGCAGGACCGAGACGAAGCAGGGGATGTCGGCGGTGTCGATCACGCCGTTGCCGGAGCAGTCGCCGCGGCGGCCGTAATAGACGCGAATGTCCGTGTTCGCCGCCGCGCCGGTGTCCAGCGGGGCGGTCACTTCCCAATATCCGATCGCGGCATTGCTCGATGAGAACGACGCGGGGCTGCCGTCGCGGGTCGCGCCGAGGGCGACGATGCCCCCGCCGACCGGAATGCGCATGGCCGTCGCGACGTTGACCGCGCCGCCGAGTTCGTTGGTGCAGAGCGACTGCACATACTGCGGCGACTCGTTCACCGTCACGCTGACCTTCTTGCCCGCCAGCGGCAGATT
>CAYXEY010001004.1:0-1522 GCA_964464105.1 uncultured Planctomycetaceae bacterium | reverse complement strand
ATCCTCCCGGCTGGGGCGAGTCTAACGTTCCAAGCAACCTCTCCAGCCTGGCAATATCGCGCTTCGTGATCTTGATGTCGGGTAGTGCAATGCTCTGCAACGTCTCGTGGTCCATTTCCTCATCCTTTCAGACGACGTGCGAGGACGAACTCACGGCCATCAATGGACGTAAGTCAGGTCCATGGCACGCGAATCTGCGACAACCGCCGCAGCTCAGTGCCGGCGGATCACATGCGTGTCAGCTATGCCTCTGAAATTCAGGCCCCTGCCCTGGAGGGACCGACGCTCGAGTAGTCGCTCTAAGCAGTCAGTTCAGGGCAGGGGCGCGATAGCGTGCTTGGGTACCGCACTTGCGCACTCGGCGCATTTGAACCCTCTTGGACATCGTTTCCACCCTACTCGGAGCTTTTCTCGCTCTACGTTCAAGCTGGGAAGATAGGGTCGACGCCGAGGGCTTTCAAGTGCCACAACGCGGAGGCACTTGATCCCACTGTCTCGGCAGTGGCAAGTCCCAGTTTAGACAAAATGCCGGTCAAAAAAGAACGGGACCCGGTCGGGCTGCCACTGGAAGCCGTGAGGTGCGACGGGGTACTTCGAGATTTGGACGAGGATTGCTGCGTCAGTGCCAGCATCGGGCACTTCGGCAGGGCGATGGGCTGGAGGGAGCGAACTGAAATCTAACCTTCTCCAATTTTCAACCAGTTCGCGGAAGACTTGAGATCAACAGCATCAAGATGGCTGGTGCCCGATTCTCACGCGGATTGGGACCACCTAGCTCGCGCAGGCGGTTTGAAACGCGCGGTTATTTAGACAATCCATCAGGTACTTAGCCACGAAATAGTCGATGTGGCTGCCGCCGCCGTTCTTCATCAGCGTGATTTGGTCGGGCGATGTACGGCCCTTAACCTTGCCCTGGCACAGTTCAAACAGGTCGGCCTTGACGTCGGACGGTCTGATCACGCCGCGCTCGAATGGCCCGAGAAACTCGCCCGAGCGCCTTGTCGTTTGCCGATGATCGACGAAGATATCGGCGCGCCGCAGCACATCGTCGTCGGACTCGCGCATTTCGGGCGTGAACGACCCGACAAGGTCCACATGGACGCCGGGCTTCAACAACCGACCCTTGAGGAGCGGCGTACCCGCCATGGTCGCGCAGGAGATGATGTCGGCCCGGCTTACCGCGTCGTCCAGGTCTCGCGTCGCGGTCGCACGAATGCCTTCGCGACCGAGAATCTCCACCAGCCGATCGGCGTTCGCCGCCGTCCGGTTCCAGATGACGACGTTGTCGATCGAGCGGCGGACGCTGCGATGGGCGCGCACGAGGTATGGCGCCAGCAGCCCCGCCCCGAGCATCAGGAAGTTCCGCGCGTCTTGCCGGGCCAGCATGCTGGCGCCGAGCGCCGAATCCGCCGATGTCTTGCGGAAGATCATCGCCTCGCCGTCGATGACGGCTTCGGTGACGCCCGTTGTTCAACAAGATCTTCGCGGCGTTGGCGGCCAAGGGCGGCAAGGCCGACCGGCT
>CAYXEY010001003.1:0-1530 GCA_964464105.1 uncultured Planctomycetaceae bacterium | reverse complement strand
GTCATGTTCACACCGGCCGGCGAGTGCTGCGTGGCGCCGCTGCCCGGCGAATACCACAATGGTCCCAGCGAGTCGAAGGAGATCAACTCTCCGCCGCTGAACCCGGAGACCGCCTCGAAGCCCGGGTGGTCGTGGCTCTTGGAGGTCGCGGGGCCGAGCAGCGATTGCACTTTGTAAATCAAATTGCCGCCGGCCGTGCCGTCTTCTGATTCCAGTTGCAATTTGCCTTGAGGGTCGATCGAGACCTTAAAGCCGTGCCCCAGCGCCGTTTCGGCGCATGCCAGCCAGATCAAGCTCAACACGAAAATTGAAAAGCGATTCATGAAAAGTCTCACTTAGTTGAAATCTTTGTTGGTAGTGCGAGGGCCGCAGCGCGATCCTCGCGGGGTTTGTTGTCATTTCACCGGCAGGGCAAAATTCGTCAGAACGCCGGCCTTGTTATTGGCGATATCGCGGTCGACCCATTCGGAAAGCGTCTGCACCGAGATCGTCTCGACATGGCCGTCGCCGTAGAGATAGTTGGCCGACTGCGTATGCGCTTCGGGCTTGATCTCCGCGGTCATGAACGTCCAGACCTTGCCCATGGCAATCCGGACCGGCGAGTACCAAAGGGACGAATGCACGTGTTCCGACAGGACGGAATAGTCGCGCTCTTCGGCCCCTTCAAATACCATCAGCAGTCGCTGCGTTTCCTTGCACTTGTTGATGTTCGTCACACTCCCCTTCACGGTCGGCACCGCTACGTATTCGTTGATCACGTAGGACGTGCCGGGCGGATTGCTCCGCAACCGATCGTCGCCGGTCAGGTCGTCAGGACAAATGCGGATCGGGTCCACATTCTCCATGAACGGCGCCAGCGTGAAGATCCAGGACTTGCCGTCGCCGGCATGAGCCGTGAACGGAAAGTTTCCCTTGTGAATGTCGACGAACGTCTGAATCGCCAAGCCCATCTGCTTCATGTTGTTCGCGCAATGCGTCCGCCGCGCAGCCTCTCGAGAGTATTGCACCGCGGGCAGAAGCAAACCAATCAGCAGGCCGATGATGGCGATCACCACCAGCAACTCGACGAGCGTAAATCCGCGCGTGCGGGACATAGAGTCTCCCACGATCCAAAGTAGCCATCAGGAATGCGCACGCCGCGACCCCGGGGCGAATCGTTTCCGCACGAATGGTGAGATCACCAACCGAGAGCAACCGACCGCAGAGCTCGGGCCTTGAACGCATCAACGCCCGATTGGCAGCGCGCGCTCGCACAACGACCGTGCCAGCGCGAGCTAGACCTGCGGCGGCGGAACGGGAGGCGCCCCGAGAAGAGAGGCAAAGCGATTCTCCGACGGGGCAATCTGCCCGGCGGGGGTCCAATCGTATTGCCAGAGCGGAAGAATCACCGGCGGCAGCGAGGCGCCGCTGGTGACCCACAAGGTAGACAGACCGCGGCACTTGCGAGCCTCAATGCCCAGCACCCAGCCGATCGCGCCGGCCGGGTCTTTCGCGGTGCAGGCCGCGCAGTGATGATCGTGTTCGTCGGCG
>CAYXEY010001002.1:0-1536 GCA_964464105.1 uncultured Planctomycetaceae bacterium | reverse complement strand
CGACGATGCCGGGACCAAACAGGTCGGCAAGACTGGCACAACTCTGTCCCGACATCGCGGGGATTGCCGCGAGAAGCCCCAAAAGCGCTAGCTTGCTTCGTTTCATCTTTGACGCTCCAGTTTGAGTTCAGTGCCGGAGGTCATCCGCCGGCCACAAGTTGATGTAATGGTTCGATCGTCTCAGTCCCCAATTTGACGATCGTATTTCAACTTTAGTTTCTTGCCCTGCCACCTTGTGGCGAGGCGCAGATCGTTGATGTTCAGCATTCTCGCATCGTAGGTATGCCGTTCGCCGTCGTGCGCCTTCAGGTCCAACACGCCATGTTCATACGTGTAAGTTCCGGAGGTGGTCTTGATGCCGCCCGGCTCCTTGGCCTCGGCGTAGAAGGTGCCGTCTTTTTGCAGCGTAAGACTGTGAAACTCTGTGTCCCGCGTGGCGGCTGTTGGGTCAACTTCGGCAAGTGTCCATTTGCCTGGAATGCTGCATCCGGCATGAAGCGAGATCGCGGCGAAGCTTCCGATTAATACAAGCAGCCGTGAGAATCTGCGAATCGAGGTCATGGTTTCTCAACTCCCTTGCGTCGCCCGCCGCGCCCGAATGCGCGGCGGGTCTCGCCAGAGAAACTATGCCCTGCGACCCTATCGTGACCGTGAAAAAGGCCTTACGTCTTTGAAATGCCGTTCATATTGCACGATGAACGCGGATATTTGCGCAGAAAGCCTCTGCAAAAAAATGGCAGATGTCAGGAATTGAATTGCGATCAAGCCGGAGCGCCGTCGCCGCTGAGCACGTAGCCGGTGCCGATGACCGTGTGCAGCAGAGGGCGGTTGAAGCCCTTTTCAATCTTGTTTCGCAGACGCGAGACATACACCTCGATGACATTGCTTTCGTCTTCGAGCGACAGATCCCACACCCGCTCGCCCAGAACTGATCGTGTGAGCACCCGATCGGGATTGCGCAGGAAGCACTCCAGCAGCGCGAACTCCTTGCCCGTCAGGCCGATCGGCTGACCGGCGCGTGTGACCGAGCGCTTGGCCAGGTCCATCTCAATGTCGTCGAAGCGGAGCTTGGTGCCCTCTTCGCCGCGGGCGCGGCGCAGCAGGGCGCGAATCCGTGCGATGAACTCCTCGATGTCGACCGGCTTGGTCATGTAATCGTCGGCGCCGGCATCGAGACTGGAGACTTTTTGCGGCGTATCGTTGAGGGCCGTGAGCATAACGATGGGCGTGGCGATCTTCCGGCGGCGAAGGTTCTTGCAGATTTCGACGCCATCATGATCGGGCAGCATGATGTCCAGCACGATGGCATCGTACTTCTGAGAAACGGCCATCTCTTCGCCGTCGCGACCGGACTCTGTCACGTCAACAACGTAACCCTGCTCCTCAAGCAGCTTCTTCAGCCGGGAGCCGAGCTTCGGATTGTCTTCGACGATCAGGAATCGCATAACTTGACCCTTATGACGCTCCATGTTCACGGGTGACGAGATTGTCGTCAACATTTCAAATCCCCACTACGGCGTCGCCGGCATTCACAAG
>CAYXEY010001001.1:0-1539 GCA_964464105.1 uncultured Planctomycetaceae bacterium | reverse complement strand
ACGGCAGTACCTGCTCCGCGCGCCTGGCAACAATGGGAGTTGATGGTGGACGATTGGACTAACAGCAGACGGACGCCGCATGATCTGCAAGCGCGGATTCGCATGCATCCCGCATTGCGATTGCCGGTGCGCCGATTATGAGACAACAATCGGAAGCTCGAGCCCCTTGCGCCCCGACACGCCCACTCACACCCACTCCACACATTTTAGAGTACCGAAATCGACGACTTCATTCAAGAAAACGAGGCGTTTCCACCACGCCGGCGACGCCCTGCGCGCAGAGATTACCGGCTGTCCTTACACTACCGCGCATGCACGCACACATTTGGGAGCATTGACACCGCGTGGATCTACTGGGCATTCGCCGCGTGCCGGCCGCGGCACGGCGCAACTACATCCTGGAAGTTCAGCACCTGCTGTTCTGGGGGCTTTTCGCGGGCCTGGTCGAAGGCACTTTTTCCGCGGTCATCGTCGCCAAGACCTTCGGCGGCAGCGAACTGCTCATCACCGCGGTCAACGCCACGCCGGCCTTCGCCAACCTGGTCAGCCTTTACTGGGGCGCGATCATCGTTGGGCGCCGTAAGCTGGCCTGCTTCATGGCATTCGGCGCAGCCGCGTTATGCGCTTCGACAACCGTCTTCATGACGCCGCAGACCCAGGCAGGCGGATGGATCTTCGCCGGACAGATCCTGCTCTCGCGCGTGTTCATGTCCGGCGTGGTCACCGCGCGGGCGAGCCTGTGGAAAAGCAACTACCCGAAAAGCCATCGCGGGCGCATCACCGCCGGATTGCAGGTGATTCGCACGCTCATGACGCTGCCGGTCATCTTCGGCGGCGGCTTGCTGTTCGATCTGCACCCGGAGGCCTACCACTGGTTCTATCCCGTGCTATCGCTGTGCGGGGCCTTCGGCCTGCTCATCCTGCGCAAGGAGCAGGTTCGCGGCGAGGCTGTGCGGCCCTCGGGCATGTCGCGCGACGATGCGCCGCTGGCCGATCCGGCACTGACCGAACCATTCAGTCTGGTTGCTCTTGTCCGACCGTGGATCCTGCTGTCGCGAATGCGTCAGTTGCTGCGCGACGATCCGCGTTTCGCACAGTATTGCAAGGCCCAGATGTGCATCGGCATCGCCAACCTGCTGGTCATCCCCGTGAATACAATTGTGATGACCAAATATCTCAATATGTCCTATTTCGCGAGCAACGGCCTGCTCGACGGCGTCCCCCGTGCCGTCACACTGCTGATGCTGCCGATCTGGGCGAAGCAGTTTGACCGCGTGGGTGTGCTGCGCTTTCGGGTGGTGAACACGTTCTGCTGGTGCGCATCGATGTTATTGTGCGGAATCGGCGCGGGTTGCGCGCTGCGTCACACACCCGGCGCGACTGGCTGGCTTGCAGGCGCAATCGTCGCCTATGTCCTCGGGCGCATCGCCGACGGCGCCGCCCAGAGCGGTGGCGCCATCGCGTGGAACATCGGCCACCTGCACTTCGCCGACGACGACAAGGCCGAACTCTACATGGGCATTCACGTCTCGCTGACCG
>CAYXEY010001000.1:0-1542 GCA_964464105.1 uncultured Planctomycetaceae bacterium | reverse complement strand
AAATGCCCTGAATCCAAGGATTTAGGAGATTCAAGGTGTTTCATAGACTCTCGGTATGTCTCAACCCGGTGATGGTATCGGCTGCTGGTATCACACCGAAACTTCGGGAGATACCATCAAATGTTGACGGACAGCCAGATTCGCAGTGCCAAACCCTCTGACCGGCCACGGAGACTCCAGGATTCGCGGGGCTTGTACCTGCAGGTCATGCCGAACGGCGGTCGGTATTGGCGATTCAACTACCGGTTCGGCGTCAAGCAGAAGACGCTCTCTCTGGGCATCTACCCGGATGTATCGCTCGCCAAGGCCAGGGAGCGGCTTCAGGCGGCAAGGGAACGGCTGGCGGACGGCATAGACCCAGCCGCCGAGAAGCAGGCCACGAGCAAATCGTTCGAGTCGGTGGCCAAGGAGTGGTACCAGCGTTGGAAGGCCGGCCGGAACGAAAGGCATACCGTCTATGTCCTGCGGCGCTTGGAAGCGGACGTGTTCCCGCAGATCGGAGCACGGCCGGTTTCGGGGCTGTCGGCGTCGGACTTTCGGGACGTGGTCCAACGGATCGAGCAGAGGGGTGCTCTGGACATCGCCAGGCGGGTTCTGCAGACCTGCGGCCAGATCATGCGCCATGCAGTCGTCAATGATCTGGTGGCTCATAGCCCGGTGGCGGATGTGAAACCTGCCGATATCCTGAAACCGCATAAGCGGCGCAATTACCCTCGTGTGGCTGCTAAGGAACTCCCCGACCTGCTCCGGGCGATCGACGGGTACGTTGGCAGTGAACATACTCGGCTGGCCCTGCAATTGATGGCGTTGACCTTCGTGCGGACTTCCGAGCTGATCGGTGCTCGTTGGTCGGAGTTCGACATGAAGGAGCTTCGCTGGGACATTCCAGCCGAACGGATGAAGATGAGGACGCCCCACATCGTGGCGCTAAGCACCCAGGCCAAGGCCACTCTTGAGCGACTGAAAGAAATCTCCTTCGACCAGGAGCTGGTGTTCCCTGGAGATGTGAACCCGCACAAGCCAATGAGCAACAACACGTTGCTGTTCGCGCTGTACCGGATGGGATATCGCAGCCGAATGACCGGCCATGGGTTCCGGGGCGTTGCTTCGACGATCCTGCACGAGCAGGGCTGGCCGCACGATCACATCGAACTGCAGCTTGCGCATCAGGAGCGCAACGCCGTGAGCGCGGCTTACAACCACGCGCTCTATCTAGGACCGCGAGCGAAGATGATGCAGGCGTGGGCCGATCATCTGGACACATTGCGGCAGGAGAAGACGAAGCAGGAACAAAAGCTAGCTGCCTGAGCGGCTGGGTGAACTCGCACTAGAGCGCGTACTTGCGCGGGCGGCCCCTCTTTCGAGGCAACGCCTCGTGGGCGGCCTGCGGAGCACGGTAGCCCTCGGGATCGGCAACCCAAGCTTGCAGGGCACTAGGGGGCCACCCGCACGCTCGTCCTCCCAAGTGGATAGGTGGCGGGAATCGGCACGCCGCGATACGTCGGTACAGAGTGGGGCGGCTGAGCCCGGTTATCCGCATTA
>CAYXEY010000999.1:0-1545 GCA_964464105.1 uncultured Planctomycetaceae bacterium | reverse complement strand
CGTTGTGGCTCATCGCGCAAGCAGATACGACCTCTGCCTGGCAACTGATAAACAAGTCGTGGGCCCGCGAGAGTCCGGCCACGAGCTTCCGCGCCGATCGTGTCCGCTCCGTTGCCTGCATGCACCAGTGGAGCGGGCGCGAACTAGATGTCGGCGGCAACCGGTCAATTAGGAATCCCCTGACCGTAGCCCCTTCGACGAACACACGATCAACCGGCGCGCAGAACGTGACGCCGTGGCCACGCCTGGCCAGCTCCGCTGCGAGCGCGTAGGCCCGCTGCGACAGTCCGTCTCCGAACTCATGCAGCGCCGGCATGTGCCAGAGGATTCTCACGTCGTCCCCCCGCTGCTCTCGGCATATTCGATCGGTTCGGGTTCGACCCGCGCCTTCAAATCCACACCTGCAATCGCTGCGCGCACCACCTCGATGTAATTCGCCGCGAGACGGCTCCACTCAAACGCGGACGTGTTCCGCATTGGGCCAATCAAAGGCGACGTTCGCGCCAACCATGCGTCAAGCTGTCGCTCAATCACGCGGGCCAATGTGTTGGGATAGTCATGCGAGGCGCATTCGACGTCGGCCTGCCCGCGCAGCAGTTCGCCGGCGTGCGTGCCGGGATGCACCAGGGCCGCGATCGGCCCGCCGAACGCAAGATACTCAAACGTCTTGCCGGGAATGCACATTCGGCCGCCGGCATTGCAGGGCGTCATCAGGAAGAGCGAATCGGCATTCGCCAGCTCGGCGAGCGCCGCGTGATGCGTCAGGTAACCCTGCTCACGAATGAAGATTCTGTCTTCAGGCAGCAGGTTGGCACGGTCGCCGGCCGAAATCGCCCCAACAATGTGCAACTCCAGCGCCGCCGCATCGTGCCTGCGGGCGCGTACCTGGCGAATCGCAACCAGCAGCGGCTTGATCGACTGCTGTCGATAAAAGCGCCCCACGTGCGTCAGTCGGAACTTGCCATCGGCCGCGCGCTTGCGGGTCGGGCGATCCTCCGCGTCGAATCCATTCGTAATCGTCGAGACCATCGAGCCGGGTTCTGCCTCCAATCGATCTGCCCAGTCGCGGGCCAGGTCATGGCAGGTGACCACCACGCGGCGGGCATGGCGAATGACAGCCCACTCAATTTGACGCCAGTATTGATCTTCGCGGAGCGATCGCGGGCTGTAGGCAAAGTGACCGGTAATCGGATCGCGAATGTCGGCGATCCACGGAATGCCGGTATCCTTGGCGAGCTGCGCGCCCACGTGCTGCACTGAATGCGGCGGCGAGGTCGTTACCACGGCATCGATGGCATGGTCACGGATGATCCTGGCGGCCGCCTTTACCGCGGCGCGGACCCAGCCCTTCTCATGCTCCACCGTGCCCAGCCGACAGGTCAAGCGCGACGCGCGCCAATAAACGCGATCTTCCAGTCCCGACCAGTTACCGCCATTCGGGGCAAGCTGCCGGGCGACGTCGGCCATACGCCCCGCGATCGATGCGGGATCCCAGCCCGACACGCGATGCACTGTAACATCGGCCGGAACGTCGTCGCACAGCGT
>CAYXEY010000998.1:1285-1547 GCA_964464105.1 uncultured Planctomycetaceae bacterium | reverse complement strand
CGCGCGTGCGGGGCTGCCGTTCAAGCCTGTACTGCGAAGCTGTCGAGGAAAACGATGCAGTTCGAATTGACTGAAGAACAAGCGATGACGAAGGAGACGGCGCGGCGTTTTGCGGCGGATGAGATCGCGCCGACGCTGATTGAGGAAGAGGCCCGGCACGCGTTCAACATCGCGCGGGTCGCCAAGATGGGCGAGCTCGGCTTTTTCAGTTGCGCCGTGCCGGAGGAATACGGCGGCAGCGGCATGGGCTTCATGGAATCGG
>CAYXEY010000998.1:0-1275 GCA_964464105.1 uncultured Planctomycetaceae bacterium | reverse complement strand
GCTGATGGCCGAAGAGATCGCCAAGGTGTCGGCCTCGTGGCGCGTGCCGTTCAACATGCAGAATCTCGGGACGTCGCTGACGGTCGCCAAATACGGCAACAAGGCGCAGAAGGAGAAATACATTCCCGGCTGGATCGCCGGCACGCAGCTCGGCTTTTTCGCCATGACCGAGCCCAACACCGGCTCCGACGTCGCCAGCATGAAGACGCATGCGGTCGACAAGGGCGATCACTTCGAGGTCTTCGGCAACAAGATGTGGATCTCGCAGGCCCAGTTCGGCGATGCCGGCCTGCTCTATGCCTATACCGACCGCTCCGCGGGCAACAAGGGCATGACCGCCTTCATCATCGAGCCGAAGAACTGGGCGGGCTGCACGGCGCGCCCGATCGAGACCAAGCTCGGCCTGCACTGCTCGCCGACCGGCGAATTCGTGTTCGAGGGCATGAAGGTGCCGAAGGAGAATGTGCTGGGCAAGGTCGGGGACGGCTTCCGCATCTGCATGTGGCAGCTCAACCAGACGCGGCTCGGCTGCGCGGCGGGGGCGCTCGGGGTGGCGGGCGGGGCGCTCGAGCTTGCCATCAACTACGCCAACGAGCGCACGCAGTTCGGCAAGCCGATCTCCAAGCACCAGATGGTCCAGGCGCAGATCGCCGAGATGGTGGTGGAGCATCAGGCGGCGCAGATGCTGGTGTATCGCGCGGCGTGGCTGAAGGATCAGGGCCGGCCGAGCCAGTACGAGACGTCGGTCGCCAAGCTCGCGGCGTCGGAGGCCGCGGTGCACGCGGCCAACGAGTGCATCAAGATCTTCGGCTCCTACGGCTTCTCCACCGAGTTCCCCGCCGAGCGCTTCTATCGCGACGCCAAGTCGCTGCAGATCGTCGAAGGCACCTCCAACGTCCAGAAAATCATCATCTCCGGCATGGCCCTCGGTTTCACCCCGAACAGGGATTGAGAAAGCTTCGCCATCGCCCATACTCGTCATTGCCGGGTTCGCCCGGCAATCACCGCTCGGAAGCGTCGCATCGATGCGCGGGTCGGTCCCGCACATCACGAAAGAAAGCAAAGCCGATATCGATTCCTGGGGCGACGACATGATGCCGAAAACGCAGCGTGCGCCGGCCATGACAATCTGAGCAGGAGTTTGGAATGAAGCCCTATTTTGAAACGATGCCGGGTTTCGGCAAGGAACTTAAGGATAAAGTCATCGCCCGCACGCAGGAGAGCCGTAAGCAGCTCGAAGCGGTCGAGGCGGACATCGCGGCGAAGCGGGCCACG
>CAYXEY010000997.1:0-1558 GCA_964464105.1 uncultured Planctomycetaceae bacterium | reverse complement strand
TACCCCGAGCGCAGACCGCCATGTCGACTGAATAGCCGAAACCTCATTACCCTTGATCCACACATGTGCCCCGGCCAGCTCACCCTGCCGGTATGCCCATTCGGCTATCCGACGTGAGCGCTCCATGTCGTGGGGTAGCCGAGCGGCATCGAAGGCCGCGGCCAGCATGTCGCCTCGGTGCAGATTTTCGTCGCGCCATCGCTGCAGATGATCCTGATGGGCCAGGTAATCCCGCTTGGCGAGATTGCACTTTGAATCGCTGAATACGAAGTTGTGGCCGAGGTCTACCGGGTAGCGCGACCAGGCAACGAAGTGATCAAGCTCCCCGGCTCCACGAACACGGGAATCGCAATAGAAGCAGCGCCCGCCCTGATGCTCCCTCAGAATGTCCCGCCACGGAGCGAGCGTCGCGCGGTCAGAGCCGAAAAGAAAACTCTCGAGACTTGCCGTTTCACCCAGAAGATCTCGATTACCGGGAATACGCTGAACTCGAGCTACCCATGCACCTCGCACCAGGTGGGTAATCAAGCCGTGAAAGTTGCGGAAGGCCGAGGCCACACCGGGCAAGAGGCGGATCCGGTCATCGCGGAATTCAGCCTGGCGATAAAGAAATTCAGATGGCTGCTCGACCACTGTCTGGAGCTTCCAGAGCGGCATTTCCCGGATCACGCGTGCGACCTTGTTCCGAAGGTCCGCCCATTCGCGGACATCAAGGCGCAGCGATGCGACAGTTCCGCCGGGCGCATTGCTCCGCGCATCGATGAGGTAACGGATGATCGATGCCTGCCTGCCGGTATTCTGCAGGAGTGGATTCAGCCTCGCCCCATCCTGCCCATCGGTTCCAAACGGCACCGCCTGCCGCCAGTAATATTCAATGAACTTCTCCGCGATATCCGGCACCGTCAACCGCAGACTGCCGTCCGTTGCAGGCTGCTGCTCTACTGACAAATCCGCCAACGCCTGCAGCAGTGCGTACTTGTAAGTAGAGGTGAACAGGCCTTCGTCCAGCAGACGCTGAAGCTGACGAAGAAAGCGAATATCTGATTCTGCAGACACTTAGTAGGTTCCCTTGGCTGGGATGACGCCACGAATCCCGCCCCGAGCATCAGCAACATCACCCGCATGGCGCGGAATCACGTGAACGTGAAGATGAAAAACCGTCTGACCCGCCGCGGCGCCCGCATTGAAGCCGACGTTGTAGCCGTCGGGCTTCGGCCGCCCCTCCAGCCCAGCCCGTTCCTCAATCAGCGTTCGCGCCCGACCAATGGCAGATGTCAGAGCCGCCTGCTCATCCGCGGTGGCCTGAAACCAGTCGGCCACGTGCCGCCGGGGAATCAAGAGCGCGTGACCGGACGAGACAGGGAAGCCGTCCCAGAGACCGAGCACGAGTTCGGTTGAAAGGAAGACGCGTGAAGGGTCCGGCGTACAGAACGGGCATTGCTGTTGATATTGATACGTGCCCGGATCTTCGCTCATGCGCTTAGTCTAGCGCGGCGTACAAGAATGGTCGCGGCTGAAGCCGCTTCTATACGGGCTGCTCATAATGGCGATCGGCAAT
>CAYXEY010000996.1:0-1571 GCA_964464105.1 uncultured Planctomycetaceae bacterium | reverse complement strand
GTCCTTTGACATACGGACCTCGCCGATTCTTCAGTTGACTCATTCCTTGCCCGTGGGCTTCGCCGACGCAGCCTTGTGGCTGTTGAACACCTCGGCATACGACGGCATGTGCTCGATGAAGAGCTGCGCGCTGCCCGGTCCGGCGGGATTACGCCAATCCCAGAGCAGCTCGCAGGAAATCGCGAACCACGTGCCCATGATCGCGCCGGCATCGGCCATGCGCATGAGCGAGGCGCTTTGCGTGTCCGCGTTCATCGAGCCTGAGGCATCGGCCACCACGTACACCTCATAGCCCGCGTCAATGGCCGACAGCGTGGCGAAGGCAACGCAGACATCCGTCGTGATGCCGGACATGACGATCTTCTTGCGGCCGGTCTTCTTGATCGCATCGACGAAGTCGGCGTTCTCCCACGCGTTGATTTGCCCCGGACGCGAAATAATCGGCGCGCTGGGCAGCAGCGCAAGCACTTCCGGAATGAACGGGCCGTTCGGGCCATTCTCGGCGCTGGTGGTGATGACCGTGGGAATATTGTGCAACTTCGCGGTCTTGGCCAGGGCGACGATCATGTTCTTGAACTCGACCGGTCGGGCGCTCTCCACCAGGTTCATCAACCCTGTCTGATGATCGATGAAGGCAAATGCGCAGTTGTCCGGCGTCCAGCGCTCCCGTTTGCCGCCGGCCGCCCAGGTGGGCGATTTTGCCGACGCACCGGACTGGGCCTGCGCCGAAGCGCGGCGATCCGACCAGAATCCCCATGCAAGCGCGGCGAGGGTGGTGACGACAAGCACCGGCGACATGTACTTTCGGTTCATGGCTTTCTCCTTGAGAGACAGTTTCAGAACCCGCCATTTCTTACCCGCCCTCGCGGGCAAGTGGCGGATGAAGCAAATTGCAATAGAGAGGCCTTCGTCAATCGACGCGGCCTCGAGAATCAACCGCGAATGAAATCGAGCAGATCGGCGTTGATCACTTCGTGGTGTGTCGAACACATGCCGTGATCAAAACCGGGATAGACCTTCAGCGTCGCATCCTTGACCAGCTTGCTGGAGCGCATGGCCGAGGCCCCGATCGGCACGATCTGGTCGTCGTCGCCGTGCATGATCAGCGTGGGCACATTGAAGCGCTTCAGATCTTCGGTGAAATCGGTCTCGCTGAACGCTTTGATGCAATCGTATACATTCTTGAAACCGGCCATCATGCCCTGCCGCCACCAGTTGTCGATCAGACCCTGCGAGACCTTGGCCCCCGGCCGGTTGAATCCGTAGAACGGGCCCGAAGGAACATCTTTGAAGAATTGCGCCCGATCGGCCACCAGGGCAGTGCGAAAGCCATCAAAGACTTCGCGAGGCAATCCGCCGGGATTGCCGGTCGTCTTGAGCATCAGCGGCGGCACGGCGCCGATCAGCACGGCCCTGGCCACGCGGCCTTTGGCGCGCTTCTCGCCATGCCGTCCGATGTATCGCGCCACTTCACCGCCGCCGGTGGAATGGCCGATGTGAATCGCCTCTCGAAGATCAAGCGTTTCAGTCAATGTCATCAGATCGTCGGCGTAGGTGTCCATCTCGTTGCC
>CAYXEY010000995.1:320-1572 GCA_964464105.1 uncultured Planctomycetaceae bacterium | reverse complement strand
ACCCACGCCGACAACGAGCCATCCGACCCTGGCAACGCCCCGACCTGGACGCGCATTCAGATCGGCTCGAAAAGCGATTATTGTCTGGTACCCTGACGAGGCAGAGGTTTTCTAATGGCCGAGAGCAAGCCGAGCTTGCGAATCATCGAAGTGCTGTTGACGGTGATTGCCGTAGCTGTCATCGCAGGCTGGATCGTCGGCGCGGTGCCAATGAACCGTGAAGATGAGCGAATCAGCTCGTGCTCCGCCAACCTGCGAGTCACGGGAAACGCCTATTACATCTATGCTCAGGATGGCGATAATTTCCCGGCTCTGTCTGATGGTTCGCGCACAGGTGAATTGCGACCGTTCGCCTATCGCAACCAGCAGCCGCTCGCAACTGACGTCCCCTCTCCCACGGCGGAGATGTGGACTCTTCTGCGCGCCCATAATGCAGGCCCCCGCCAGTTCGTTTGCCCGTCATCGACGGATACGCCTGATCCCATCCAGGACACGACCACCGCTTTCGATTTCGAAAGACCTGACCGATTGAGCTATGCATACGTCTATCAATACCATCCCCAGCGCAAAGTGCTGGGCACCGGCAGCGACCCGCGTATCCCGCTCATGGCCGACGCAAATCCATACTTGAAGGGCAGTGTCGCGGGCTCCGTTAATGAAGATCGTAAGTCCGAAGGTCTTGGCAACAGCCGGAATCACCGGGCGCGACGGGGGCAGGGAGTACTTTTTGTTGACGGTCACGCTCAATTCATGAAGTCCCCGAGAATGCCTTACTCGCCTGCTAGACCTTACACCGCTACCACAATGCTCGCCGACAACATCTACACGACCTACGCCGACAATGAACCCGCCGACCCCGGCAACGCCCCGACGTGGACGCGCATCCAGATCGGCTCGAAGAGCGATTACTGTTTGGTCCCGTAGTCGATTCGACGCCACCATGAAACCCAACTCCAGCGTACGCCTGATCGACGTATTGATGCTGACGATCGCATTGTCGATCGGCACGGCGTTGTTTATCAGCGTCCTGCCGGAGAATAGGGAAGCCAGTCGGACGAAGATGTGCGCGAATAATCTCCGAGCATTCGGAAGCGCGATGTGGGTTTACGCGAATGATGGCCAGGTGTTTGCGATGGCCACGGGACCGCATCGAGCCGGCGAGATGACCGCTTTCGCATATCGAAATCTTCCGCCCGATCCGACGGGCGTGCCATCGCCCACCGCGGACATGTGGATGATGGTTCACATCAAC
>CAYXEY010000995.1:0-310 GCA_964464105.1 uncultured Planctomycetaceae bacterium | reverse complement strand
CCATGCGACCCCGAAACAAATGAACTGCCCATCATCGAAAGACACGCCGGACCCGATCCAAGACACGACAACTGTCTTCGATTTCGCAGACCCCAACCACCTAAGTTATGCCTTTGTCTATCAATATCACCCGGGCCGAAAGCCGCTGGGCCCATCCAGCAATCCCCAAATACCAATGATGTCCGATGCCAATCCATATTTGAAAGGCGGCGTCCGGTCCGACGTGGCCGCCGACCGCGAATCAAGTGGACGCGGCAACAGTCGAAACCACCGTCCGCGCAGGGGCCAGAACATCGTTTGGGTCGATGGC
>CAYXEY010000994.1:0-1572 GCA_964464105.1 uncultured Planctomycetaceae bacterium | reverse complement strand
GTTCTTCCCATTGAACCAGCAGGTGCCACAACAATCGGAACCACCGTTGGGCATCGTGATCAACTCCCCCTTCAGCCTAACGCCGGAATCGAGCCGTGGAAGCGCCTCACTGTTAAGCACGGCGCCTATCCTCGGCTCCACGCTCTTGTCGGGCGGCCCCTTCTGGTCGCACGACAAAGAAGTTCCGCATCGAATACCACTCTGGTGCGGGAGGCCATGGGAAGGTGCGCAAGTCCAACTCTGCGGCGGTCCAGGGTTCGTTGTCGAGGAGTACTTCTGCGCCGAGCCGCCCCTGCGCATTCGCGGAGTAGTAAACGCGGATCCAGTGCACTCCGGCGTCAAGGCCGGCAATGTGTTTGGCACGGAGGAGATCAAGGAAACTTCCGAATCGATGACTAGCGGGTGAGGCAGACCCGAGAAGAAGAAGGGAACCCAAACACACGGACATCGTTCGCGAAGGCAGGTGCCAGGTCTCGAACTTCACCTGCTCGCCCCCGCGTTCAGGCCCGAAGAAGACCGCGAGGAGCACGTGCCCGCAGGAGAGGCAGAACTTGCGGAACACGTCCGTGACGGCCTCCGGCATCGTCTCGCCAGAACCGCCGAAGGACTCAACAATCGCGCGTTTGCCAAGCGACGGCGCACGAACGACGAAGTCAGCCTGGATGACGAGCGACTCGCGTGGGGTGCTGTGTAGGAAGACGTGGACTCCGCAGCTGAACGCCGCGTTCGGCACCGCAATCGTCTCTGCGCGCCGCTCGGCCGATAGCCCTCCGTGTGCGGACAGAAAGGCCTCGGCCATTTCGGCCAGCAGTTCCGACGCCTGTGGGTCTCGATCCATCGGTGCGATCCGAGAGGTCCGCCCAACGCTCGCACTCAGCCGCGCCGCTCCTGCGGCGTCGGTTGGAGCGCTTCGTTGGACGGCGCAAGTTGCAAGCTGGAGTCGGAAAACACGCGCAGACTGACAGCGACACACCACGAGAACAGCGTCACGAGAAGGAGGCGTTGCCAGAGGCCAGTAAGCAGACGCGATTCGACGGAGGTAGCTAGTGCGACCAGGAAGCAAAGAGCAACGACGCTGATCACGAGCGAGTATCGCGAAAGATTCCGCCATGCAGGAAGGCGGCGAAAGCGGATGCCGACAATGGCCGCGCCAAGGATCGCACAGAGCGATGCAACGCGCGCAATGCGAATGTGTATCAGGTTCTCTACCGAGCCTCCGGTCTGCGGGCAGCCTGGATCGCACGAGATGAATCCGTCGGCCGCCATCCCAGTGCCGAAGAGCGTGACAAGAATAGAGGCAATAACTCTGAAGCGATCTCGCGGTAGGGTTGTGGAGAGCGAAATGCCGAAAGCGGCGAGCATTAGGCCTGCGGGGACGAACCCCGCGTAGTTCATTAGAGCGGCGTGCGAAGTGCCGTCAGCGCCAAGCTCACTGATGAAGTTCCCGATGTGGCTGTAGTCCGGTCGTAGTGCTGCTGAGACGATCGTGATCATCGAGAAGAGGATAGGCCCCGCAATACCTGCTAGTGCAACAATCCGCACTTAGCCCCCCCAGCGTGCAATCGCCGTCCA
>CAYXEY010000993.1:0-1573 GCA_964464105.1 uncultured Planctomycetaceae bacterium | reverse complement strand
AGTCGCCTCCGCGTAGCTAATGCAGCATCGTTTGAAGCGCCTTCGGCAGTGCCGCCAGAATGGCGAGCATCGCAAGGATCATCGATTCGCCCGCGATCAAACCCGCCGCAATCGGCACCGAATACATCTCGCCATGTCGTTTCGAAATCCTGCACCACACCCAGACAATCAGCGCGCCCAGGGCGAACGAAAACGAATTCATGAACGGGAACGCGAGGGCCAACCCAAGCCCCATGGCTGAGGGCACATACGGCGCGGACTTGGGCCATACCGCGGGAATGATGGCGAGCAGTACGCCGACCGCGCCGCCGATGGCGATGCCGTACTTCGCCGAAAGTGGAAGGCTGTCCAAGCCTTTGTTGAGCATTTCCGCGAAGGCCATCCACATGTTTGTGGCGGGTAATGCAAACTTCTGCAACGCGGCCTTGTCGGGCACCATGAGATACCACGCCGGCACTATCGCAATCGTGCCAAATAAGACGCCGATCAACTGGGCAAGAAACTGGCGCCGCGGATTCGCACCCAGCAGATAGCCGCTCTTCAAATCCTGCAACAGATCGGCCGCCGGCATGCCCGCGCCGCCGGTCGCCCCGGCGGACATCAGATTCACGGTCATGTCCCCGCGTGCCAACAGGGCGTACACCAATTGTGTAACTTTGCCCATCGGACCAACCGGGGTCGTGTTGGTTTCGCCAGTCGCACGACAGCAGACCAGTGCAATGACGAAGGACATGATCACCGCAATCGCGCCGAGGTGTATTGGAATTCCAAACGCATAGTACTGCGTGAGAACAGTCGCGATTCCCAAAGGGATGATGCCCCAGATCAACCAGGAACTCGGCACTTCGATATCCGCGCCCAGGTCTGCACCGACCTTGTCGTGCCGCTTCAGCACGCCGAAGGCGCGAGCGAATGTACGCCATTGCAACGCAAGCGACGTCAAACTGGCCAGCACGAGCAACGAAGTGCCGCACCACAGTCCCCAGCGGCGCGGCGAGAAATCGCCCGTGGTCGGATCAACGTTGAAGTTCGGAACCGGCCCCCAGCTGTTGTTGTGCGCGAGCAGCCAAGGCGCGAGCACGAAATAGAGGAGGATCGAGCCGCCGAGCATCGACAGCGTGACCCGCAACCCCATGATCATGCCCGCTCCGATCATGAGCACGCCTGGCTCGAAGCCGAAGCCCTCCAGCGCTCCGCGCTGAATGGTGGTCAAATGGGTGGGGAATCGTATCAAGTCGGGAATGTGACCGATCGCGGCGTAGACTCGATCGGCCCAATGCAGCAAACCCTCCGCGAATTTGAAGAACCCGACGATCAGTCCGGTCACCAGTGCTGCGAGCAGGGCGTACGCCTTGCGCATCGCCTCGCGGCCTTTGCCATAGAGGCTGGTCAGTGTTGCAGCAGCGGCCGTGCCATCGGGAAAGGGAAGCTGCTCGATATTGATCATCTGGCGCTTCATCGGGATGGCGATGAAGGTGCCCATCAGGGCAGTAAAGAGCACGAACGGAAAGAGTTGATACCACCGGACGTGCTCGCCCGACAGCAGCAGCAACGCGCCGAAGGCCGTGCCGAG
>CAYXEY010000992.1:0-1573 GCA_964464105.1 uncultured Planctomycetaceae bacterium | reverse complement strand
GAGGTAAATCGATGGTCAATCTCGAGGCCGCCGGTGACAAAGCCGGTGCCGTCGCCGAAGACCCAGTTGATCTGCGTCACCCGGGTCGGGTCGCTGACCGTGCCGGTTGCGTTGAACCGTACCGTGAAGTTCGGATCGGCCTGTCGCTGCTCCCATTGAATGGTCGCGCCGATGGGAATAAAGACCGGCAGACCGGGGATGTTGCAGCCCGCCAACGTGATGCCGGACAATACAACTAGCATGCCCCAGAAGCGGCCGCTCATTCGACGTGAATTCCGATTCATGAACAATCCTCCGCCGTTGCGAATCGCACCGGACGAGTTGCTGCCCGCCGAGAAATCGCGGCGGAGTGTGAACGCTGAAATGAATATCGACGGACCTTGAATGATCGAAGGTGTAGTTGAATAATCGCCACACTCATTCGCAGGTCCAACCCCCATGGCCCATGTGCCGCCGCTCAAGCGCGGCTCCGCCACCGGGGCGGGTCAAAGGCGGCACATTATTACCAGTCTACGCGCGATTGCCCCAAACGATCAAGGCGGCGTTCCCACCTTACGGTGTTGCGATTTCGGATGGAGTGCGACTTTGTGCGCTTAGGGTCGCTCCAAAATCGACGGAGTGACGCGGCTACGCGGGCTTGCCTTTGCGGTTCTCCGTGCCCGAGAGCAAGCGGCTGATGTTGGTGCGATGGCGGATCAGGATCACGATCGCGAGGATGATGGTCAGCGCCAATAACGGCCAATGGCGTCCGATATCGTCTCCGCGCCACCAGGCCACGCCGCAGAACAGGGGTGGGAGCGAAACGGCCGCCGCGATCGAGCCGAGCGATACGTAGCCGGAGGCCTTTGTGACCACGGCCCACACGGCGAAGGCGAGCAATCCTGCTATCGTGAGCAACGGCCAGATGCCGAGGATCACACCGAGGCTGGTGGCCACGCCCTTGCCACCTTTGAAGCCGAGATAGAAGGGAGCCGTGTTTCCGAGGACGCAGCAGGCCCCGACACCCAACAGCACGGCGTCAATCGCAGTTACGGTCGGGTTGGCAAACGGAAGGTGATACCGTTCGCAAGCCCAACGAGCCACGAGCATGGTGGTCACGGCTTTGCTGATGTCCAGCACCAGCACCAACAAGCCCCAGGGTCGGCCGAGCACACGTCCGACGTTGGTCGCACCATAGTTGCCGCTGCCCTGTTTGCGGATGTCCACGCCCTTAAGCTTGCTGACAATGAGGCCGAAGGGGATGGTGCCCATGAGGTATGCGCCCACCAGCAGCAGTCCGAGCGGGAGGGTCATTCGTCATCCTCTCCCGCGTCGACAATTGGCGCCAGCGTGCGATAGGCCGGGGGCAGGGCGTCTTCCAGGGCGCCGACCTTCGCGCCGCCTTTAATCGCCGTATCCAGCCATGCCTCCCATTCGCGCATGCGACTCTTCTTCTCCGCGAGAATCCAGGGGTGATAGGCGATCGAGATGAAGTGCTGTCGGACGAGGGCCTTCCGCAGGTAACGATCGTGCTTGGAGAGGATCTTGTTGGCCTCCTCCTGCTCCTTGTCTTTGCCCCGCACATAGCCCCGGT
>CAYXEY010000991.1:0-1576 GCA_964464105.1 uncultured Planctomycetaceae bacterium | reverse complement strand
CGACGAACCACACAATTCGGCACCTTGTCTCGCGATCACGCCCGCTGTCGCCCCGACCGGCCGCAGCGCGCGAAACCTTGAGGCTTTGAATGTCCACGCTTTCAAACGGCTCCGGCAGTATGGGTAATAGCGGTTATCTCGAGTTTGAGCGGCCCCTGGCCAAGATCGAACGACAGATCGAAGAACTCGAGGCCAGCCAGGTCGCCACCGGCCGCGACCATTCCGTCATGATCCGCACGGTTCGATCCGAACTCGTCGCCGCCCGCCGCAAGCTCTATACGAAATTGAATGCCTGGGAAACGGTGCAGATGGCGCGGCATCCCAAGCGTCCTCTGGTGCCCGATTATCTCTCCATGATGGTTCGCGACTTCGTCGAACTGCATGGCGACCGCGGGGTGCGCGACGACAAGGCGATCATCACCGGCTTCGGCCGCATTTCGAACCTCAAGTGCATGTTCGTCGGACACAACAAGGGCAAGGACACGAAAGAGCGCCTGGAGAACTACTTCGGCATGGCCCATCCGGAGGGCTATCGCAAGGCGCTGCTGAAGATGCGCCTGGCCGAGAAGTTCAACGTGCCGATCGTCTGCTTGATTGATACCGCCGGCGCGTATCCGGGCATTGCGTCTGAAGAGCGTGGCATTGCGCAGGCCATTGCTGTCAACCTGATGGAAATGTCGCGGATTCGCGTGCCGATCGTCTGTGTGGTCATCAGCGAGGGCGGATCGGGTGGCGCTCTGGGCATCGGTGTGGGTGATCGCGTCGCACTGCTCGAGCACGCGTATTACTCGGTGATTTCGCCTGAAGGTTGCGCCGCGATTCTGTGGAAGTCCGCCGAGCACGCCGCAAAGGCTGCGCACGCGTTGCGATTCACCGCACGCGACTTGCGCAAGCTCGAACTCGTAGACGATGTTATCAAGGAGCCGCTGGGCGGAGCGCACCGCGATCCGGCCGCAGCAGCTTCGAATATTGAAAAGTACATCGTGGACAGCCTGCGCGACTTGAAGCGCCTTTCCCCCGAGCAGCTCCTCAAGAAGCGCTACAAGCGTCTTCGCGAACTCGGTTCGTTCTTTACTGACGGCGGAGCACCACCTCGCACACGCACGAAGGCAAAGGAAGCAGCCTCGGTGTCCGCACCTGTGACGCGGCGCGAGTCGGTTGACAGCACTGTGCCGGCGCAGAATGCGTAGTCCATTAGATCGTCGCTTGCGAAATCAGTCAGTCCGCTTCACCATTGGGCGGAATGGCTAAATCGGCAAATCTCTCTGCGCCTGCAATGCTCCAAGACAAGTCCGGCGGTGTTCCCGCGCTCCTGCTGGCGATCCTCATCGTCGTTGGCTCAACCGCATTGGTGTATTGGCCAGCCCTATCGGCGAAAGCACTATCGATCGACGATCAGCAATACCTTGTTGAAAACCCCCTCGTTCGTTCACCGAGTTGGAATTCCGTTCGCCGGTTCTTCAGTGAAGTGCTCGCGCCATCGACAGTTGAAGGCTATTACCACCCGCTGGCCATGATTTCACTCATGGTCGATGCAGCCCTGGGCGGATCACCTGAAAACCTGATGCCCTTCCGG
>CAYXEY010000990.1:0-1577 GCA_964464105.1 uncultured Planctomycetaceae bacterium | reverse complement strand
ACCTCCTGCACGTCGGCGGCCTCGACTGGACCAAGATCAACCCCGACATCTTCGGGTCGATGATCCAGGCCGTCGCCGAGGACGAGGAGCGCGGTGAGCTTGGGATGCACTACACCAGCGTTCCTAACATCCTCAAGGTGTTGAACCCGCTCTTCCTCGACGACCTGCGGGCGCGGCTTGATGAGGCGGGCGATAACCCACGCACCTTGCTCAACCTGCGCAAGCGCATGGCGAAGATCAGGGTCTTCGACCCGGCCTGCGGCTCCGGTAACTTTCTTGTCATCGCCTACAAGGAAATGCGGGCTATCGAGGCCGAGATCAACAAACGGCGCGGCGAACCGGACCGCCCTTCGGGTATCCCGCTCACGAACTTTCGCGGGATCGAGCTACGCGACTTCCCTGCCGAGATTGCACGCCTCGCCCTAGTCATAGCAGAGTACCAGTGCGACGAGCTTTATCGCGGCCAGAAGCTGGCACTGCTTGAGTTCCTCCCCCTGCGCAACGAGAATTGGATTACCTGCGGCAACTCGCTTCGGCTCGACTGGTTGAGGGTGTGCCCGCCGACCGGGACGGGCGTGAGACTGAGTGCTGATGATCTGTTCGGAATGCCCCTTGATCAGGCCGAGATTGATTTCGAGAACGAGGGAGGGGAGACGTACATCTGCGGGAATCCGCCGTACAAGGGAAGAAACAAGCAAAGCGAATCCGAAAAAGCGGATTCGGCATACGTGTTTTCCCGCTACAAGGGTTCCTTTGCGACTTTGGATTACGTTGCCAACTGGTTTATCAAGTCAGCGGAGTACCTCACACGAACCAAGGGTGCAGCCGCGTTAGTTTCTACGAACTCCGTATGCCAGGGTGAACAGGTAGCCCTGCTGTGGCCGTTGGTGTTCGATCTCGGCGTGCGCATCGAGTTTGCCCATACCTCGTTCACGTGGTCGAACCTCGCTGCTAACAAAGCCGGTGTGACAGTGGTGGTGGTCGGCCTCGCCACCAATAGCACTGGCGACTGCCAACTCTATAGCGAACGCGAAGTGCGTGCCGTCAGCTCAATCGGTCCGTACCTTGTTCCGAACTCGATGGTATACGTCTCCGCTAGAAACGAGCCGATTTCGGACATTGGCCCGATGTATCTCGGAAATATGGCGAAGGACGGTGGCAATCTGATTTTCTCGAAGGACAAAGGTCGCCGCTTGATTAAGGAAGAAGGTGTCGATCCATTGCTCGTCCGTGACTTCTATGGTTCGGAAGAACTGATTCACGCCAAGCCGCGTTCTTGTTTGTGGATTGAAGACAGGCATGCCGCGGAGGCCGAAAGGAATCATGCAATTGCCGCCATATTCGAGCGAGTGCGGGAAGCACGTCTCGACAAAAAGACGGCGCCATCAACACGGCCTCACGCGAAAACGCCACATCGTTTCGTGCAGATGTCCGCAAAAAATGGCGACCATGCCATCGTGATTCCGGCCATTTCTTCTGAGAATAGACCATATCTTCCAGTCGGATATTTGCAATCCGGGCCCACTCTTGTCCAAAACAGCTTATGACGATGGGCCATCCGGAGGTGTAGGGTATGG
>CAYXEY010000989.1:0-1578 GCA_964464105.1 uncultured Planctomycetaceae bacterium | reverse complement strand
CGGCTCGGTGCATTGAAAACACGCCCCATGATGCAAAAAAGCATCACGCCGCGCCAATCCCAACTCGATTGCAAAACACGCTAGCGGACGCGGCATTCACAACCGTCTGTAAAGCCTGCACTTGTGAACCATCGAGAATTCGTGCCTCGGCCCGACGCGGTCAGGCACGGGCCTTGCTCTTCCCCCGCTCACACTCGTCCCGCACCGTGCGAGACGACACGGGACGAAGCCAAAACGGAAACGCCATCATGCAACCAACGGCAAGCGAGGGGACACGCATGGACGAGACCACTTTCCAGCGTAAGTTGGCCGAACTGGTGCGGGAGATCGACACCCTGCCCGAGGGAGAGAAGGCGAAGCTCGCCGACCTCGCCGAGGAAACACGCCAGCGACATGCCAAGTTGAAGCAAACCGTCACCAACCTGCAGGACTCGATTGATTATTTACGCCTGTCGATCAAGTATCTGCTGTTCGATCTGGAGGCCACCCGCCGCGAAAACGGCTACCTCCGAAAGATGCTCGAAGACGAGTCGGGCGAGCAGCAGTAATTCGTGTGAGATGCAGCCAGAACCCGCGCACGCTCGCGGCCTTCGGGGGAGAGCCGCGAAACGTTGAATGCCTGGCTTGAGTCGATCGCGCTTCGGGGGGAGTTGCGGTTGATTCGAGCCGTCGCTCGGGGGGGCGACCACGGCGGACAGCGGCGTGCGACCAGACGGCGAGCCTGAAGGCTTGACCGATTGGGGGAATCAAGGGACGCAGGCGATGGCCTGCGTCCCTTGTCGTTTGCCGAGAGCGTGTTTTAACAAGCATCGGAAGTCAGAGAGGGCGCGACGTCGGCATGTTCTCAAGCCAATTGCAAGTACGCTCGCTTCTTCGACAAATCGACGTGGAGTGCACCGCGCTCAATGAACCCCTGAATACCGATCAATCTCGGAGCATTATCGATTTCGACCAGGTACGCGGGCATCCGGATTGGGCCCAACGACATGGACGCCATCGGAAAGTGAACAGTCAATTTCATCCAGTATTGCCGGCAGCTGACATTCTTCACTTCGGGCCAACCCGCCAATCTTGACATGGCCGAAAGAACGATATCTAGCGTGTTGCCAGAGGGCCCTTGGAAGAACGCTCACGGGTGCACCCGTATCGACCACGGCTGGTTCAAAGTGGGTCCAGCCCGTGTCGGTCGCAACACTGATGTCGGCGACCAGCCGAACGGCGCTCACTTGGCGCCCGATGGAGAGGGCCGGCCCGTGATCGCTGCGGACAATACGCAGGTCAATGCGCGGCACGACGTTCCCTCATTGAGCAGTCACAGCCGTAGTGGTCAATAAGTTACCGTAGCATCGTCTATGAGTTGGACGGGGACGTCGAGAAATCCAGTCCGCTGTTGTGCTTCTGCCTTGACTACGCCAGATTCGTCGCCAACCGCCACAACACGATCCTTATGCACGGCCACCCACTTGTTCGCGTGAAGTCGCGTCAGCTCTCGATAATGACGAGCGATCCATCGCGCATCGCGCGTATACTGTTTGCTCGGAAGCGGTGGTTTAGACGGCTTTTTCAAGCTCCGACTCC
>CAYXEY010000988.1:0-1585 GCA_964464105.1 uncultured Planctomycetaceae bacterium | reverse complement strand
GATTCACCCCGTCGGCGACCTCGCCGCGGCCTTCGCCGTCGAGGGGCTGCCGCCGCTGCAGCCGCGCTACAACATCGCGCCGACGCAGCCGGTGCTGGCCGTTCGCCCCGCCGCTGCCGGCCGTGAGGCGGTTTGCCTGCGCTGGGGCCTGATTCCGCATTGGGCCAAGGACGAGAAGATCGCCTATCGCACGATCAACGCCCGGGCTGAGACGGTCGCCACCCTGCCGGCCTTCCGTGACTCGTTCAAGCGTAGGCGTTGCATCATCCCGGCCAGCGGGTTCTACGAATGGAAGAAGCAGATGGTGGGCAAGAAGGAAGTCAAGGCGCCATTCCGAATCGGACGAACCGATCACGGCATCGTCGCGCTCGCCGGACTCTGGTCCCGCTGGACGTCGCCCGAAGGGTCTGAACTGCAGACGTTTACGATCATTACCACGACGCCGAACAACACACTGCAAGCGTTGCACGACCGCATGCCGGTCATCCTGGATCGCAAAAATTATGACAAATGGCTCGAACCGGCCACGCCCACCGCGGAATTGCAGCCGCTGCTGGTGCCGTGCGCCGACAATCTGCTGTCATTTGCTCCGGCAGATTCGGAGGCGTTGAAAATCACGCGCAAACCAAAAATCGGTTAATCTACTTTCGACAAGCAAGTCATCGGAGGTGGAGATGGCCCATCAGGGATTTGTCGAGATCGAACGTGCCCTTAAGAGAGACGAACGTCTCATCTGGTCTGGACAGCCCCGACAGGGCATGTATTTTCGTTCAGACGACTGGCTGCTTGTCCCTTTCAGCGTAATGTGGGGAGGCTTCGCCATTTTTTGGGAGGCGCAGGGCTTTTCAACAGGCGCGTCTTTGTTTTTTCGATTATGGGGCATCCCATTTGTGCTCGTCGGCACAAATCTCATGGTGGGCCGATTCCTATTCGACGCCCGGTCGCGACGGCATATTTACTATGGTTTGACGAATCAGCGGGTCATCGTCATCGGTGGCCGGATGTCGAACCGAATCAACACCTATCCGCTTTCTCGTATTCCTGAGATCAAGCTCGACTTGTATGCCGACGGCACGGGGACCATCGATTTTGAAAAGCCGGCCCGCCGGCACGGAAAGTACGGCGGCAACTCCGGGTGCTGGCACTCCGACGCAATGTCTAAGCTCGAGCGAATTACCGACGCGCGATTCGTTTACGACACCATCGTCGACCTGCAGCGGTCGATATCCTTGCCATCAGGCTGACAGCAGGGCGTCGATCAACTGGCTCACATCGATATCGTCAATGCCGCCACTGTCGTTCATGTCCGCACATGCACAGTCGCCTCCGGGCGTCGATCCCGAAAGGGCACAATTCACGAAGTGTGCCACATCAAGTCCGTCGCGTTGAGTATCGACATTCACGTCGCCGGGCAGGAGGCACGCAGATGTGGGCTGCGACGGCGCGACGATGTTGGCCAGGACAAACTCATCCGGGCCCGGCCGGAATAACCCGATCTCCGCCGAGGCAGGCTGCGGCTCGGTGGTGGAGTCAAACCAGAATGTGTACATCGTGCCGAATCGCAATGCGTTGGCATTGGGGTTCT
>CAYXEY010000987.1:0-1598 GCA_964464105.1 uncultured Planctomycetaceae bacterium | reverse complement strand
CCGACGAGTTCGGCGTCATCCGCCACATGGTGAACCTGGAGGTGGTGAACACCTATGAGGGCACCCACGACATCCACGCCCTCATCCTCGGCCGCGCGCAGACCGGCATCCAGGCTTTTTCAGCCTGATCCGGCGGCCCTTCGGCGAAAAACTTCTCCGAAGGGCCGCATTATGAAACTGCGTCATCGGGGGCATGACTGAGCACTAGCCAACACGGGTTATCACAAATCACTTCAGCTAAATGGTTGCTTTCGACGGGAGGAGGAACGATGGCTTGGTCAAGAAAAACGGGTTGCCGGGTTCTGGTGGTTGCAGCATTGGCGCTGAGTGGAGTTGCAAACGCCGAAATCCTGATAACACAGATTATCCCGATGACCGGCCCCGTCGCGCGCGACGGCAAGGAAGCGAGCATCGGGGCAAAGGTTTACTTCGATGCCTTGAATGCCGCCGGAGGCGTGGCGAAACAGAAGGTGCGGCATGTCATCATTGACGACCAGTACAAGCCGGACGAAACCATCCGCCTGATGCGCAAGGCCGGCCGAGATGCGACGCTGGCATTTATTCTCCCCATCGGTTCGCCTTCGATGACGAAGGTACTCAAGGAACAAGTCCTGGAAGAGGTCAAGATTCCGGTGGTCGGCGTGATCCCGGGGGCGGAAACCCTGCGCAATCCCGGCAGCCGCTATCTATTTCATGTTCGCGCCGGCGACAAGACGCAGATCGATCGCGTCGTCGAGCAGGCTCTCACCGTAGGCCAGAAACGCCTGGCGGTCCTGAATGTGGAGATACCTTTCGGCAAGGCAGGTCTGGCACTGGTGGAACAAAGCTTGAAGCAGGCCGGACTGGAGCCGGTCGCGCGCGCAACGGTGCCGATGGGCGGCGCCGACGCGGCGGACGTGCGTTACGTCGAGATCGTCCGCAAGGCCGATCCGGACATGGTGGTGCTCATCACCCCGCCGAACCAGGGCGCCCAGGCAATCAAGAACCTGCGCGCCGCAAACCTGACGGTGCCGATAACGACGCTGAGTTACGTCGACATCGGCTCCGTCTGCACCATCGCCGGCGAAGCAAACGCAAAAGGCGTGTCAATGGTGCAGGTCTTCCCCAACGTCCGCAACAAGACCATTCCGATCGTTCGCGATTTCAACGAGCATTTCAAGCGCCATGGTCCCGCCAATGACGAGCCGAATTACACCAACCTCGAAGGCTATGTGACGGCCCACGTGCTGGTCGAGGGGATACGCCGGGCGGGTGCCGCACCCAATCGCGAGACAGTCGTGAAGGCGCTGGAGGGAATGCAAGACGTCGATCTGGGCGGTTTTCGCGTGAACTACTCACCGACAAATCATGTCGCATCGAACTTCTCTGAGATCGGCATCATCTCGAAGAATTGTCAGCTGATATTTTAAACGGGATGCTGAACGGCCTCGCAATAATGAAAACGGCTTGCGGGGATGCAAGCCGTTTTGTTGTTTATCCACCGAACCTGCTGAGTTAGGCCGGAGGAGGAGGCGGCGGTGGCGGTGGCGGAGGTGGCGGAGGTGGCGGAATGTATTTGTTGTTGTCGCCATCGCGGGTATTGACGTAGCCGCCGCTGA
>CAYXEY010000986.1:0-1610 GCA_964464105.1 uncultured Planctomycetaceae bacterium | reverse complement strand
GCGTCGCGCTCGCACGGGCCATCGCCATGGGCCCCGAGGTCATTCTCTACGACGAGCCGACGACGGGGCTCGATCCGGTTCGATCCGACGTCATCAACGAGCTCATCCTTAAACTCAAGCGCGAGATTCGCGTGACCAGCGTCGTCGTCACACACGACATGACCAGCGCGATGAAGGTCGCCGATCGAATTGTCATGCTGCATGGCGGACGCATCATCGCCGACGGTCCGCCCGAGTATTACCGCACGACGAGCGACGCACGGGTGCGCCGTTTCGTCGATGGTCAGGCCGACCCCTCGGACCTCGAAGCACTCAACATCAGCACGCTGACCAAGGGAAACAAGGGATAGATCGCGAGGCGCAAGCTCGCGCCCTGTTGGAGGCATCATCATGAATGAAGGTCGTCGGAATACAATTGTGGGTTTGTTCGCGATGTTCGGCGTGGTCGCCATGACCGCGCTGGTCTTCATGTTCGGCGGCGGCAAGTCGTGGTTCTCCAACAGATACTCCATCCGCGTGTACTTTCCCAACGGCGTAATCGGCGTGGCCGAGGGCCAGGGAGTCACGCTGAATGGCAAGCGCATCGGCGAGACGACCGGCGTTGTGTTTCACGATGAGAACGATGTCTCCAAGGGGGTGGATGTCCTCGTCGCGGTGGACGAACAGTACAAACTGCCTGCCGACGCACAGGTGCGAGTCGCCGCGAGCATCATGGGCTTCGGACGTCCGGCCATTCAGTTGATCGTCGGCGACAAGCCAGGCAGCGCCAGGCTTCAACCCAACGGCGAAATCCACGGCGAAATGGTCGCCATGATTGACCAATTGCTGCCGAGTGAAATTCGCGGGACACTCACCAAATCCGCTGAGCAGATGGGCGAACTCGCCGAGGCCATGCGGCCCGTTTCGGTCGAACTCGTCCGTCTCCTCGAACACCGTAACATCGACGATGTCAATCTGCACACTGTGACTGCCAATCTCGACACTGTCGTTCAGCGCATGGACACCGGGCTGAAGAACATCAACGACGTTCTGGGAGATGCACAGAACCAGGAGAACCTGCGGCAGATGCTCGCCAATGGGCGCACCATGACCGAGCGCGGCACGCTGCTGGTGGACGACTTGCGCGGAGCCGCCGCCGACGGACGGGCATTGTTCACGCAGGGCCAGCGGCTGATGCAGACCATGGTCGGGATTTCCGATCAGGCCAACGCGTTGCTGGTGCAGTTGAACAAGGCCGCCACGCAGATGAACGAGGGCCAGGGGACGGCGGGGCTGTTCCTGCGCGACAATCGGCTCTATGAAGAACTCGTACTCTCCGCACGGCGCTTGACCAAGGCGCTGGACGACATCCGCGATGTCATGGAAATGGCCAAGCGCGGGGAGTTGAAGATTAAGGCGTTTTGAGTGACTTTGGTCGCCGGCGCAATAGCAACAATCCCCCACCGATCGCCAGCAACGACAAAGCCGTCGGCTCCGGTATCAGCACAACACGAAAGCCGGTCGTTTCTCGACCGAGGGTTGGGTCCACTCCCAACCCGAGACCGGGGGCAAGATTTACCTCGTCATGGCCCCAGCCACCACCAAATGCCGTGCGAGCGTTTTGAGCCGCG
>CAYXEY010000985.1:0-1617 GCA_964464105.1 uncultured Planctomycetaceae bacterium | reverse complement strand
TGTTCTGCGAACGGCCCATGCGGACGACCGCGAGGCGATGGGTCAACGTCTCGATCCAATCCATCGCGGACGCAGTCGACACGCAGCTATCAAGAGCTAGCGACGCACCGACCCAGGGCGAATTCACGGCATCCAGGAATCGCCGGGCCTCGGTCGGCGAAACAAGAAACCCATGATCGGCCACATGCAGCACGATCCGCACCGCGCTCAGGCCAGCCTCGTGGCGCAGGGCCAGAAACGCTTCGAGCACATGGTGGCTTGCCTCGGCACAGCGCGGCGCGCTCGGCGTGTCGAGTCGGGCGGCGACCATGCGAACGTACGTTGCACCGAGGCGGACAGCCTCTTGAATCGCGCTACCGATCCGTTCGCGCGCCTTTGAGCGCTGACCGGCGTCAATCGCCCCAAGAATCGTGTCGGAGGGATCCAACGACAGCCCCGCGCATTTGAGATTATGGGTTGCCAGAGCGGCGCGAATTTCGTTGCAGTCAATTGCGACATCATCCGAGTCGACTGCAATTTCGACTGAATTGCAGGCGAGTGTGGTGGCCCGACGAACGACTTCGCTCATGTCGAGCGGAATCGCGCTGGTCGATATCACCAGCGTCGGGCGACCTTCCCCAAAACTCGCAGGCCTCATGTCGCCCCCATTCGCCGCCGCGCGATGCCAATGGCCTGCGGAGATTTATCGCAGGCAATCCACGTCCGCCCCAGCCGTTGCGCCGCGATCGCTGTCGTGCCACTCCCGCAGAAAAAATCCGCCACACAATCGCCCGGGTTGCTCGACGCGTTCACGATTCGCTCGAGCAGCGCCAGCGGCTTCTGCGACGGCCAGCCCGTCCGCTCCAATGAGACGGTTGACAAAAATGGTAGATCCCACACATCCGACAACGCCGGACCCTGGGCGTTAAAATATAGCCGGCCCTTCTTCGTCGATTTGTAAGGCCGCCCCTCCTCGTCGATCTTCAAGCCATCCGTGCGAAACGTCCCCTCGCGAATGACATGGAACCGGTGCTGACCCACGCGCTTCGCATACACCAGTATCGTGTCGTGCTTGCGCCCGAACCACTGCTTGGCCGCGCTGCCGGAGCGATAGTGCCAGATGATCTCGTTCAGGAAATTGTTCGACCCGAAGAGCGTGTCCAACTGCACGCGGGCGTAGTGCGAGGCCCGCCAATCGAGATGAAGGTACAACGTGCCATGATCCGACAGCAACCGGCGGCACTGCTCCAACCGCGGGAACATGAACGCGAGATAGCCCTTGATGCCCTGCGACCATCGATCGTCATAGCCGACTCCCCGGCCCCGCCGCGGGGTGCCGGTCGCAAAGGGCGGATCGAGATAGATCAGGTCGCAGCAGCCGTCCGGCAGGGTCTGCATGAACGGCAGATTGTCGCCGGCATGGAACGCGTTGAGGGCTGAATGCCGCTTGAACGCCGCCCTGCCCGCCTTTTTTCTCATACAGAATTCCCGAGCGCCAGCGCGTTGATGTTCACGTCTCCGCGACACGTATGCTAAACTCCCGGCGGCATGATCGTTCAACCCACTTGAAAGACAGGCATAGGCTACCTGGGTCATAGCCGAGTCTCCCTTTCAAACACACCTGTATTCATCATGGCC
>CAYXEY010000984.1:0-1623 GCA_964464105.1 uncultured Planctomycetaceae bacterium | reverse complement strand
CGCAATCAAATTGACCGTGCCGCCCAGGCCCGAGGCGATGCGCCCGGCGCTGCGCTGCTCGTAGTTGGGCAGCCGCGCGCCCAGTCCGACCGCCAGCCCGCACAATCCCACACATGCCGCGAACGTGCCGGCCCCCTGCACCAGTGCAAGCGAGGCGGGCAGATCGAGCGCGCGAATCGACAGGAACGTCACGCCCATCCCCGCGGTCAGCGTGATGGTCATGGCGAATGCGAACTTGGCCCACATGATCCGGCTGCGCGGCACCGGCCACAGACCGACCAGCCACATCTGCTGGCCCTCAATGGAAATGAGCGGGAAAACGAAGCGGCTGGTGAATGTCGACAGAATGAGCGTGACCGCCCCGTAATTGAGAAAGCAGATGAACGCCTTCCATTGCAGGGTGAAGCCGTCCGGACGGGTGCGCGGCAGGTAGGTGAGATACAGCGAGAGCAGCCCGAAGAGGATCAGTAATTGCGACCACTGCATGGGGTCGCGCAGAAACGTGCGGACATCCTTGAGAATCAGCGCCCGCAGCTTGGCCGGCAGGTAAAAGAAGGCCGCGGCCGAAAGCCACTGCGAAGCCCAGCCGGAGTAGACGGTCGTATGCGTCGGCGCGGCGTGGGCCCGTCCGAAGGCCCGGCTGTAGCCCAGGCCGACGATGTTGATGCACAGCCAACTGAGAAACAGCGCATTGGCCAGCGTGACCGACAGGTAGAAGACGGCGGACGACAATTTGCCGTCGATCGACAGCCGAATGGCATTGGTCACCCAGGTCGAGGGCAGCAGGGCATTCTTCAGATAGCTCATCTCGCGCATGAAGCCCTTGAGCCAGTCCGCCGACGAGCCTGACGAAAGGGCCCACAACCGCCCCCACCACAGGATCATCAGCGTCAGCAGAATCGCCGCGCCCCAGAAGACCGCCCGCTTGGCCGAGCGCGGCAGCCACATGGCCACGGCCCACGCCGCCGCCAGCCCGAGGCTGCCGGGAATCGGCACGAAGCCGAGAAACGCCACCAGAAAGGTGAGATAAAAATGCCACGACAAGCCCTGCACGCGCGCAATTGCCAGCATCAGCGGAATGCCCAGCAGCAGCAGCGACCAGCTCGCGAAGAACAGCGCCTCCAGATACATGACCGCGACGATGCTGCGCGGATGGTTGGGCGCGGCAATGAGAAACGAAGGCTCGCGCCCGCCGAAGAGCGATGAATACACAATGACGGCGGTCGAAAAGGTGAGCAGGAACGTCATGGCCACGAAGAAAATGTGAAACACGTAGGGAATGGCGATGACCGCCTGCTGCTCGAACTGGTCGCGGCGCATGAAGCGGAAGACGTAATCGAACAGCAAATACAGGGCTACCCAGATCACTCCGACGAACAGGATGACCAGCAGCAGCCTCAACGGCGATTGATCGGTGAGCTGTCGCAGGCGATTTCGCATGACCGCCATGCGGATGCGCAACAGCAGGCCCAGTCCGGGCCGCTGCACCTCCGTGACAGGCGTAGTTATTCCTGCGAGCGTGGTCATGGACGTCCCGCGAGGGCCTCCAGCGGCGCTGTGCCGTTGGCCGCTTCGGGATTGGTGACATCGAGGAAGATGTCTTCGAGCCTATGCTCCCGCGCC
>CAYXEY010000983.1:0-1625 GCA_964464105.1 uncultured Planctomycetaceae bacterium | reverse complement strand
ATCGACACCGGTCAAAGTGCCATCAGACAGCGCAAATCCCCCGACCGCGAGCACCTTGGGCAGGCCGGCAAAGTGACTGTGCTGCAAATGCAATCGGGCCGGATCGAAGGACTGCGCTAATCGCGCGCCGGTCGCCGCAAGTTGCGGGCCATCCAGGTCCAGCCCGATGAGCCGGCCGTTCGGCGCGATGGCATTCAGAAATACTTCCGCGTGACCGCCGTAGCCGAGCGTCAAATCCGCAACGCTCTCGTTCGGCGCGGGGCGCAGGGCGGCGAGCACCTCGGCCACCATGATCGGCACATGGCGTCCGGCCGGCGTGCGTCCCTTGGCAACGAGATGAGCGGCAAGTTCGGGATGACTGTCGAGGTCGCGCTCTTTGTAGCGCTCATCGTAATGACGCGGATGCGTGCCACGATAGCGCTGGCGGCGCTTGCGTGGCGCGGAGCCGGAATCAGAACCCGGAGGGATCGACATAACCGGATGTTAGTCGATGCATCTTGGGGTGAGACAATCAGCGAAGCCTACGGCAGAATCGCGCAGAGCAGCGACGAAATATCAAGGCCGTTGATGTTCCCGTCGTGGTTGAGATCGGCGCCGGCGATATTGCAGCCCTGATAGGTTGCCGCGAAAGCAACGGGATCCAGGGCGGCCAGAATGAAGGCATCAACATCCGCCAGGTTTGGCGTCGAATCGCAGTTGACGTCGCCGCCTGTGGCCTTTGCCGTTAACACCAATTGCGGGTGATTCTGTGGAAGCCCGTGATTCGAAGCGAACAGGGTGTAGCCGATCGTCGGCGTGACCGGGGACATGTGCAGTGACACGGGGCCGCCCGCGAGAACATCGGCCACGAACTGTGGCGCGAGCGTCAATTGATAGTTTCGCTGGCCGGAGGCGGATTGATTTGCGTAGGTGCCCATGTGCGTTTCAGTGGCCGACGTCAGGATCGTCTGCAGCAGGTTCCAACACATCTCATTTTCACCGGCGGGCACGGGGAACTGCGGCGATCCGGACCCCTGAATCCACGAATCATCGGATAGCCAATGAACGTCGAATTGTCCCGCTCCAACATTAAAAATGGGATTATTCGGCAAACCCACTTCCTGGGTGATTAACTCGACCCCGGTCAAGGTCCAGTTGCCGGCGCCAAATGCGACATTAAATGCGTTCAGGGCGGAGGAGGGATCGATCTTGATCAGAGAGTCGTGACGTCCGTTGGGTTCGCCGAGGAAATTGGTGGCGTCGGGCCCGGACACATGCAACGCACCTCCGCTTCCGTAATTTGTTCCGGGATTGAACTCGCGAGCCAAGGCATCGTGAGATGGGACAATCGCAACCGACACGGAACAATCGGCTTTACCGTCACCCGCGGTTGTCAGGAGCAGCACCGATGACAATGCGACGAAGGTTCCCGCGAGCGGTTGAAGTCGTACATGCATAGGCCTTTTTCCCTTCCTGAACTCGGAGACGATCAGCGCCTTGAACGCCGCCTGACCAGCAACGCAGCAACGCCGGTGAACATCAGCATGGCCGAGGCGGGTTCCGGAATGATGGCCACGTTGTCAACGCCAAACTGAAATGTGAATAGGTTGTCTACTTCGGCGAACCGCAGCCGCAGCGGCGTGTTC
>CAYXEY010000982.1:0-1626 GCA_964464105.1 uncultured Planctomycetaceae bacterium | reverse complement strand
GGAGAAAGACCGCGGCCGGCGGTACGAGACGGCCAACGGATTTGCTGCCGACTTACTGCGATACATTGCGGGAGATGAAGTCATCGCAGCGCCACCGAGCCGGATCTACCGGATTCGCAAGTTCGTCGGGCGCCATCGTGTCGGCGTCGCGGCGGGGGTGGTTGTCGGGGCGTCGCTTCTGGCCGCTACGGGTGTTTCGATCGGATTCGCCGCGGCCGAGGCCCGTCAACGCAAACTCGCCGAGGACGCCGGGCGGGCCGAGCGCCAGCAGCGGGAAAGGGCCGACCGTAGTGCGCAGGAGGCTATCGAGCAGGCCGACGCCGCACGAAAGGAGCGTGACAAAGCTGAGAAGATCGCTGAATTCATGAGTGATATTCTCCGGGGCGTTGGTCCCAGTGTCGCCATTGGGCGCGACAGCACCATGCTTAAGGAGATGATGGACCGCGCGGCCGCGCGCATCGAAGCGGGGGAGCTCAAGGCCGTGCCGGATGCCGAACTTCGCCTGCGCGGAACAATCGGCGTCACATATCACGAGCTCGCGCTTTATCCAGAAGCGGCGAAAATGCTCAAGCCCGCGGTCGCCCTGGCGCGGTCGCTTCATAAGGGCGACAATGCCGAGACGGCCCTCGCTCTGCACAATCTGGCGTGCCTGCTCAATTTTCGCGGCGACCACCAGGAGGCAGAAGCGCTAGCCCGCGAATCACTTGCAATGAACCAGCGGCTGTTCCCGAACCCCGGGCGGGAAGTGGCTTCCAGCCTAAGCCTTCTTGCGACGGTGCGCCAGCACCGTGGCGACCTCGCGGAGGCAGAGGAGAAGTTTCGCGAGTCGCTGGATATTCTTAAGCGTCAGTGCCCGGACGATTGTCCGGACGTGGCGCGCGACATTAACAAACTTGCACTGCTGCTTCAGAACCGCGGCGACCTAGCCGGCGCCGAAAAGCTGTTCCGTGAATCGGTGGAAATGTACCAGCGTCTTTCGCCGGGCGACTCACCGAAAGTGGCGACGGGCATCGGGAATCTGGCGATGCTCCTCCAGGAGCTCGGTGATCTGAAAAACGCGGAAATGCTCTGCCGCAAATCATTGGAGATGTTGAAACGGCTGTACCCGAGCGACAATCCTGAAGTGGCGGCCAACCTCACCAACTTGGGCGGCATCCTACGAGTATTGGGCAACACAACCGAGGCCTTGTCGCTCACGTCCGAGTCGGTCGAAATGTATCGGCGCCTGTACCCCGGTGACGATGGGCGCGTAGCGCTCGCTTTAGGCAACCTCGGGCTCGCATACAAAGATCACGGAGACCTGCCGCGAGCAGAAACGCTGTACCGCGAATCTCTGGAAATGAACAAACGGGTACATCCTGAGGACCACCCGCAAGTGCTCTTCAGCGCTAGCAATCTCGCGGCTCTGTACTGGCGTCTCGGAAAACTCGACCAGTCGATTCCGATGCTCGAGAAGGTGCTTATTGCCCAGGAGAAGAAGCTAGGGCGGCAGCATCCAGACACACAGCACACTCTCGCGAACCTGGGCGTGAATTACCATGATGCGGGCCGGCTCACCGAAGCCTTCCCATAACTCGAAGAGGCCTACCAAACGTCGAAGCACTACCCGGAGTTGGCTTGGGTCGG
>CAYXEY010000981.1:0-1628 GCA_964464105.1 uncultured Planctomycetaceae bacterium | reverse complement strand
CGTCGCCAGCCGGCTCTCCAAAAAGCTCGGACGTCCGATCGCGATCAACGAGTCCGCCCGGACGATCTGGGGCGTCGCCACGCTGATCGCCGTACTCACCTGCATGGGCGCGGTGCTGCTGGCGGCGGAGTTCTGCGCGGTCAATCCATAAAGTTTGTTAGACTTGACCTTTCTCGACGGTCATTCCCCAGGCGCGGTATCGTGCGCCAACTATGGCAAAGATGCCGAACCACCGCCGGCACCGTCGCACGCGACGATTCCTTGGGCTCGAACGCAAGTCGGAGCCGGTCCTGGGCAGCGCCGCATTTGCGCGGCGCATGGCGGTGAACTTCGGCGCGGCCACGCTGCTCATCGCGTTGTCGCTGCTGGGCGGAATGGTTGGCTATCGACAATTCGAACAAATGACGTGGATCGACGCGTTCGCAAACGCGGCCATGATCCTCTCGGGCATGGGACCGCTCTGCGAATTGACTTCATCCAGCGGAAAGCTCTTCGCCGGCGCCTATGCACTCTACAGCGGGCTGGTGCTCATCCTTGCGACCGGACTAATCCTCGCACCGCTGGTGCACCGGGTGCTGCACCATTTTCACGTTGATTGCGAGAACGCTGACGAGCCGCCGGATTGAATTGCCGCCAATCCGGCGTGCGACCTAAGCCGGATCGGCCAGCGGGTAGCGATAGACCGCCACGGCCGGCATCGGCGGGTAGCGCATGGTGAAGCGGAAGCCGTGGAACTCGCGCGGGTTCCATCCGGCACGCTCGAACACTGATTGAATCATCGCGCGATACTTCGGAAACTCCGGCGTGAGCACCGAGGGCGGTTCGGCGCCAAGCGACTCGACCTTTTCCCACAGCGGCAGGATGTGCTGATCGCGTTTGCCCGATGGATAGGGCTGGTCAATCGGCAACTGGCTGTAGAGGTGCATCGACGGTGACAGCGCGTTTTTCAAATCGCGATGCACGAAGAGATCGTGAATCAGGCATTCTGCGGGCGTATATAGACGGGCTGAGTGCTCACCGAGCGTATCGCCAGGGATGCTGGTCCGGCGCACAAAGCCGCGACCGAGGATGCCCATGATGCAGGTGGTCATGGCCGTGTCGCCGATCGGCCCCCCCACGAGGATGTAACGCATCAGGCCGTCAGCGCCGATTTCGAGGCGCAAGTCGGGCAGCGGGTCGGAACAGAAATCGCCCATGAGCGGCGCGCCAGCGTCGGGATCAAATCGAGTGTCGATGCTCTCGATCTTGCCGAGCGAAAGCAGCTCGCCCTTGTCGTTGACCTTGCGGGTCGAGGAAATCGCCCAGGTCGCGTCGCGCCGCAGTCGGCGGAAGTCGATCAGGCCACTGATCCACGCCAGGTCCACGAAATCGGGATCCGCGCCCGGAGCGATAAAGTTCACGCAGACCTGCAACCGGGCACTCACGCCCCAATTGGCGCTGTTGCCACGATAGGAGAGCTTGCGAAGCGCCTCCAGTTGCTGTTGGGCATCGTCGCCGGTCGCGAGATTGCCGAGCATGGTTTCAAAAGTCGCCCGGCTGCCGGCGTGAATGGTCTTCATCTTCTCGAATTCGCCGATGGCCTCGCGCACTTCGAGCATCCGTTGGCTAGGCGCACCCGCCTTTTTCAT
>CAYXEY010000980.1:0-1631 GCA_964464105.1 uncultured Planctomycetaceae bacterium | reverse complement strand
AGTGACTTGAAGGAAGTCGAGGCCTGGGTCAAGGCGGCGTATCGCGTCAAGGCGGGTCACGCCGAGACGCCGTAAAAAACCGAGACCGGGACTGGAATGCGGCCTCGAACAATGTCAGCGATGTGATCCAACTCTGAGTTTGTTACAGGTGTCGCGTAGGACTCGGTCGTCTCACGGGCGATGGAATACGTCTGTATGAGTTTGATCTGTCCGCCCGCGGCAAGGACTTCATTCAATCGGTCGCAATAAGCACTCACTTCGTCGTCGCCCGGCGGCTCTCCGTGCAGGCGCATCCAGAGCGATTGAATCACCACTGGGCGGACGAGGGCGGCGTCGATGATGTTCTCGATGACGTGCTGCAATGGGTAGTTGGGGCGATTGACGGCTTGATAGTATTCCTCAGTTCCCGCGTCGAGCTTGGCCCAGATCTCGCCATTGTTCTCATCGAGAATCGCCAGTCCTTCGCGCACGGCCGGCTTCGACAAATAGCATGCATCGGTGATCAGCACGAGCTTGGTCTGCAAGAGTCCGCGCTCGCGGCGCAGGTCGGCAACCATGCGCACGGCCTCGGCGAAGCGCGGATAGGTGGTCGGTTCGCCGTCGCCGCTGAAGGCGATGTCACGAATGTACCGCCGCTCCGGCGGCAGGACGTCGAAGGGGGGCTCTGTGTAGAGCGAGCCATCGGCGGCGCGGTCCAGCAGGGCGGTCAGCTCAATCTTCAGATCGTCGAGATTCACACCGCGGATTGTCGACGGCGTGCGCCGATCGACCTGGCAATAGACGCAGTCGAAGTTGCACGCCTTGTCGGGATTGAGATTGACACCGATCGAGAGGCCCTCGCTGCGGCGGGACACGACCGGATAGCAATAGGTATTGTTACGCCAGTGCCGGTCGTGCAATCGCCAGGCGAGGCTCAGCGTTGTACCGCCGGGATTATTCATACGAGCGTCAATTCCGGTGTCAGCAGGGCGGCCGCGGTCAGCAGGGGCAGTGCGAGCGCCGCAAGCAGGAGAATAGCCGTCACCACGGCGTGCCGCCGCGACGGCCTGCGGGCCAGCAGTCCGGTCAACCCTGCGAGGATCAGGGCGCAACCGGGGATGGGCTGCACCATGCCGCTGCGCAGGGCAAGCGTGGTCTCCGCCGGCAAGACGAATCCATATCGCCGCTGAACATCCAGGTATCGTGGCAAGACACGCGTCGAAATCACAACCGCGAGAAGCGAGAAGAACAAGCCGAGACTGAGTACAAATAAATACCCGTACCGATTTGAAACCGAGGCGTCGCGTCTTTCGCGAACGATGACCTCCTGCCGCGCAGGGGGCTGCGCGGTAACCATGGCAGGGAGGCTTGACCCAAACGGGGGGGATTGCAGCGTGTTGTCGGTACCGTCGGACTTCGGGCCCCAATCCCGGGCCGCAACCTCAGAATGGGCTCCTGGCCAGGCGCTATCGTGGTTGTGATCCATACGCCGTCAGTCTAATCCAACGTGTCAAATGGGCGGACGAAAATAGATGCCGGCGTTCAGATGCCTATTGTCTTAATTGACCTAACTGCAATCCCAATAATGTCTTATGGAGATTCGACGATTGGTTCGAAGGTGTCAGGGCAAAATCGCGCAACCTCTGCGCATT
>CAYXEY010000979.1:0-1638 GCA_964464105.1 uncultured Planctomycetaceae bacterium | reverse complement strand
CAGGAGGGCCATAAGTCCCTTGTAAGCCGCACTGAGTCGCGACTGCATACTCAAAAGCCTTGTGGGACTGAAACTCGCCTCCTTCAACGTGCGCGGTTGCTCGCCCCCTTGGATCCAAGCCACTACCTCGGGAAGGTCAAAGGCATAGCGGCTTTCATTCGCTCCTCCGTACAATTCACCGAAAACACCGCTCCAGTACCACTGCGCCAGCTTGCGGCGGGCTTGTAAACGATTCTGTGTCACCGTGGGGCGGCACTGTTAGCGGGGTTGAGGAAGGCGTCCTTCGAAGACCACGGCGAAGTGGTTCAAGGCCGCCTTCCAGCCCTTGATCGGCAACGTCCATTTCCGGGACGCTTCCTGGATCGCCAGCCACACCATCTTCAACGCGCTCTCCGCGTTCGGATACTGCTTCCGGTTCCGCGTAAACTTCCGGATCACGCTGTTCACACTCTCGATCGCATTCGTCGTGTAGATCGCTTTGCGGATCGCCGGCGGGAACTCGAAGAGCGTGATGAAGTCGGTCCACTTCAGCCGCCACTGCTTGGCAATCGTCGGATACTTCGCGTCCCAGGCTTGAGCGAAATTCTCCAGTTCGCGTTCGGCTTCCTCGACCGTCGCGGCCTGATAGATCTTCTTCAGATCGTCGGCCACGGCCTTGCTGTCGGCGGTCGTCACGTAGCGTAGCGCCGCACGCACCAGATGCACCACGCAGAGTTGCACGCGGGCGTCCGGGTACGCGGCGCGGATGGCGTCGGGGAAGCCGGCGAGGCCGTCGACACAGGCGATGAAGAGGTCGTTGAGGCCGCGGTTCTTCAAGTCGGTGAGGCACGACAACCAGAACTTGGCGCCTTCGGTCTCGGCGAGCCAGAGGCCGAGAAGTTCCTTTTTTCCTTGGAGATTCACGCCGAGGGCGACGTACATCGTGTGTTGCGAGACCTTGCCGTTCTCGCCGCGGACATGCACCACGATGCCATCGAAGTAGACCACCGGCATCACGGCGTCGAGCCGGCGACTCCGCCAGGCGATGCACTCCGCGTCGAGGTCGGCGGTGATGTCGGAGATCAGCGTCGGCGACACGGCCACGCCGTAGAGTTGCTCGACCACGTCCTGGATGTCGCGGGTGGTCATGCCCTTCGCATAGAGCGTCAGGATCTTCTCGTCGAAGCCGGCGAGCCGGCGTTGGTGCTTGCCGACGACCTGCGGCTCGAAGGTGCCGTCGCGGTCGCGCGGCGTGGCCAGCGTGACTTCGCCGAGATCGCCGGCGACGGTTTTCTTCGAGCGCCCGTTGCGGCGGTTGCCGGCCGGCGGCGGCTGCTCCCCGCGGCGGCCGAGATGATGATCCATCTCGGTGTTGAGCATGCGTTCGAGAGCCGACTTCATGACGGCCCGAAGCAGGCCATTGAGGTCGTCCACCGATGTGGCCTTCGCGGCAATTTCATCCGCCCATTCCTGAGCCTTGTCCGTCAACGTTGCGTCCATGCGTCAGCCTCCTGCGGGGGTTAGGATAGTCCACCTTCCCCACAGCTGACACAAGATTATTTACAGGCCCTGTGGAGGTGAAAACACCCTTCTCCTGGCTCGACCGTGATGGGAACAAAGTGTCAAAGTGACATAGAATAGTTGCATGTCCATCACAAT
>CAYXEY010000978.1:0-1640 GCA_964464105.1 uncultured Planctomycetaceae bacterium | reverse complement strand
CGAAACCTATCCGGATTTTCTGCGTTTTTTTTACGCGTGTCAGTACGCCGGGATGGTGCCGGTTCCCCTGCCCGCCTCGATTCACCTGGGCGGCCACCGGGCGTATGTCGCCCAGTTGCGGCGGCTGTTGTTGAACTGCCGCGCCCAGGTGGCGATAGCCCCTCCCATGTTCATGTCGTTTTTGCGTGAAGCCGCCGAGGGACTGGGGCTCGTGTTCGTGGGGACTCCCGAAGAATTTGCGGAATTCCCCAAAGGCGGCGGGAACATCCGCCCTTCGAGCCCGGACGAACTTGCGTATCTGCAATACACCTCCGGCAGCACGCGCTTTCCGCGCGGCGTCATGATTCCTCAAAAAACCGTGATGAGCAATCTGGCGAGCATCATCCGCCACGGAGTGAGGGTCCGCCCGGGCGACCGGAGCATGTCATGGCTGCCCTTCTATCATGACATGGGTCTGGTCGGCCTGGTGCTTTCTTCCATGGCTTCCCAGGTGACGGTCGACTATCTGAAAACCCGGGATTTCGGGATGCGCCCGCGCCTGTGGTTGACGATCATCTCGCAGAACCACGCTACGGTTTCCTTCGGCCCTCCGTTCGGTTATGAACTCTGCGTGCAGCGGCTGCGGGAGGACACGGCCGATCAGTTTGACCTGCACTCCTGGCGGCTGGCCGGTGTCGGTGCAGAGACCATCCGTCCGGAGCCGCTGTCGCGCTTCGCCGATATGCTCGCCGCGAGCGGTTTCGATCGGAAGGCCTTCACGGCGTGCTACGGCATGGCCGAATGCTCGCTGGCCGTCAGCTTCTCACCGCTGGATCTGGGCATTCAACTGGATACGGTCGATGCCGAGCTTCTGGCCAACCAACAACGGGCGGCGGTGGCCGCTCCTGATTTCCGCCCGAGAGCGGCGAAAAACAAGCATTTTGTAAAATGCGGATTCCCTCTGCCGGATTTTGAAGTGGAAGTCCGCACCGGCGACGGGCGGCCGCTGCCGGAACGGCACGTGGGGACGCTTTATGTCCGCGGTCCCAGCATCATGTCCGGCTATTTCGGCGAAGAGGCTCTCACCGCCGAAGTGTTGTCCGGCGACGGTTGGCTGAACACTGGCGACTTGGCATATGTCGCCGAAGGCAGCGTCGTGATCACCGGCCGCCAAAAGGATTTGATCATCATCAACGGACGCAATATCTGGCCACAGGACTTGGAGTACATCGCCGAGAGCCAGTCGGAGGTGCGGACCGGCGACGCCTCGGCCTTCTCGGTCACCGCTCCCGATGGCGATGACAAGGCGGTCGTCGTGATCGAATGCCGTGAATCGCGCTACGCGCAGCGCATGGAGTTGGTGACCCGCATTCAAGCCCTGATTCGTCAGGACTTGGGGATCGACTGTTTTATCGAACTGGTTCCCCGCAACACCCTGCCGCGCACCACTTCCGGCAAACTTTCGCGTTCGGGTGCCAAAAAAGATTTTTTGAAGCGCGTCGAGGACGGTCAAACGGAGCAGCCCGGCGCCGCCGAAGAGATTTGTTTCAAAAGGCGTCTGACGGCCTGACCACCGGGGCTCACGCCCCGTTTTCAGATAGACGGGGCCAGGCGCCCTGTGCGAACCCATAAGATCCCCGTTCGCCGGCGATCATTCCCAA
>CAYXEY010000977.1:0-1648 GCA_964464105.1 uncultured Planctomycetaceae bacterium | reverse complement strand
CCGGAAGTGTTCCAGCAGCCTGCTGCTGTCTTCACCGAGTTCGCGCAGGGCCGGGATGGCGATCGTGAATACCGAGAGGCGATGGTAGAGGTCGGCGCGAAAGCGCCCTTCGCGGACCTCCTTCTTCAAATCGCGGTTGGTGGCGGCAATGATGCGGGCGGAGGAGTGCAGCGCCTGGGTTTCACCGATGCGCTGGAATTCCCCGTTCTCCAGCACGCGCAGCAGTTTCGGCTGCAGGTCGAGCGGCAATTCACCGATTTCGTCGAGAAACAGCGTGCCGTCGGATGCGTCTTCGAAATAGCCGGCACGCGCGCCGCTGGCGCCCGTGAACGCCCCTTTGCTGTGGCCGAACAGGGTTGCCTCTACCAGGCTGGGCGAAATGGCCGCACAGTTCAGGGCCAGATAGGGCTTGGCGGCGCGGTCCGACAGGCGGTGCAGGGCGGCAGCCGCCAGTTCCTTGCCGCTGCCCGATTCGCCTTCGATCAGCACCGGAAACGGCGAAGTCGCGAATTGCCTGAGTTGGGCCCGCAACTTCTGTATCGGTGCGCTTTCGCCGATCAGGCCGTCATCGATCGCGGTGGAGGTGTCTCTAAAAGACAACACCCGCCCGATGAGTTTACGCAGGTATTCCGGATCGGCCGGTTTGGCGACGAATTCCGTCGCTCCGAGCGCCCGCGCGTGCCGGGCGTTGAGTTCGTCGCTTTGGCCCGACAGGACGACGATCCGGGTTTCCGGGGCATGGGCGAGAATGTCCGCGATCAGGGCAAAACCTTCGTCGGGCCGGTGGGGCGTCGGCGGCAGGCCGAGGTCGATCAGCGCGAGGGCGGGTTGATGATTCCTGTCGCGTAGCAGGGTCACCGCTTCCACCCGCGTCTGGGCGATGGTCACCCTGTAGTCACGGCCGAGGAAATAACGCAGGCTGTCGGCGATCAGGGGATCGTCGTCGACAATCAGCAGTTCGATTTTGCCGGCGGGCGTGGTCAAGGGCTTGGCGTAGCCTGAGTAGGATGGTTTGATCGCAGCATCATAGCCGAATCGTGCGGCGGCAAATATCCCCGGTCAATGGCGTTTGTCCCGTTTCTTCAGCGATTCCGGGGGTAGATCGGGGGTCTCGTTCTGCTAGAATCGCCCGCTGTGAATTTGGCCGGGTTTTCCGGTTCAACCATGTCCCTGGAATCCCTCGTCGAAATCCGCGATCTGAACTTCACCTACGACAGTCGGCCGGTCCTCACCGGAATCAACATGACGATTCCGCGCGGCAAGGTTGTTGCAGTGATGGGGATCTCCGGCTGTGGCAAGACCACAACCTTGCGCCTTATAGGCGGCCAGTTGAAGCCGACCTCGGGCGAAGTCAGGGTGGCCGGCCAAATCGTGCACGAACTCGACTCGGATGGCCTGTATGCCCTGCGGCGCCGCATGGGCATGCTGTTCCAGTTCGGGGCCCTTTTCACCGACATGTCGGTTTTCGACAACATCGCTTTCCAGATGCGCGAGCATACTGATCTGCCGGAGACCATGATTCGTGACCTGGTGTTCATGAAACTGCATGCGGTGGGCCTGCGCGGTGCCCACGGCCTGATGCCGACCGAACTTTCCGGCGGCATGGCGCGGCGGGTGGCGCTGGCGCGGGCGATCGCCCTGGATCCGA
>CAYXEY010000976.1:0-1648 GCA_964464105.1 uncultured Planctomycetaceae bacterium | reverse complement strand
CCCGGAGTGCGGACAGCCCCTTGACCCTGTGCAGATAGCGGCGGCAAAGCGTGAAATGAAACCGGATAGCGAATGACGGCGGCATGGTTCGACGGACCCCACACAGAGCGTGGCCGCTACTGTAATTCTCAATTAGTCATTTGCCATTATTTACGGACATCCCAATCCCATCACACAGCGTGTGAACAGATTGATGTCGCGCCCATCCACGCGGCCGTCGGCGTTCATGTCGGCGGCACAGAGTTGCATCGCCGTAGCCGATGTGGGATCGACCAGGACCGCAGCCATCATCGGCACGTCGTCTGCATTTTTCAGCGTGTCGCCATTCAAGTCGGCCTTCGGAATCGGAAGAATCGCCGGGTTGGCCGGATCGCCGCAACCGACGATCTCCTCGAAGTCATAGGCGCCATCGACATCGCGATCGATGCCCATGCGTAGTTGCGTGCCCGCCGCGACCACGGTGAAGGTGATTTCGTTGCCATTGCCTGCACCGGTGCGGAGCGAATCGGCGGCGATGATCTCGCCGTGCCGGTCGGACTGCATGATGCCCGCGCCGGTGTAGTAGTAGCCGCGATCCTGGCCGTTCACGCGACCGTGGGCAATCAGGCCGACGGCGTTGGAATTCGCCAGCGTGATGAACGTGGTCAAGCGATTCATTGCAGTCGCGTCACTGTTGTTCGGTCCGAAGAAGGTGACCTGTTGACCGATCGAGGCGTGCGTGTCGGTGTCGAGGCAGAGCATGAAGGCCTCTACGTCGCGGCGGCGGATCGTGGCATTCGGCTCGGGGCCGAAGTTGAAGCCCGCGCCAGTCAGCGCAAAGAGCGTGTCGAACTCGCTGTGATGATTGAAGCCGAAGCCTTTGCTGTTGTTCTGATTGTTCCGCCGCCAGCCGTTCTTCTCGTTCATTCCGCGAAGCTGCGCAATCTTCAGGCCCTGCGGGGCGAGCGGCAGGTTGGGATCGTCGATTTGTCGAGTGGTGCCGGTCGGCAGGGCATGGCAGCCATTGCACGTCGTGCCGGGGCCGCCGCCGGGGCCGGGCAGTGTTGGGATCGTCGTGAATACGTTCAAGCCAGCGGCCGGGTTGCCCGTGCCATTGGTCACCGGCAGCGTCGCGGGGAAGGTGCCGTCAAAGTTGCGATTGGGATTGGGCGGATACTTGATCGTGGCGATGAAATCGGTGAACTGCTGCAACAGGCCGGGCGAAGGGATCGTGTCGGCGCCCTGCAGGTCGGTGAAGGCCGGGCCGAATGCGGCGAGGTTTTCGCGATCACCGCGCCAGTGCAGCGGCTCGACGCCGATGATGTTCTGCAATGACTGCGTGACCATCGGTCCTTTCATCGGGTTCCAGGGTCGACAGACCGGCGTGCGGCAAGTCTGGTTGAAGGCCTTCATGGCGCCGGCCGGGTTGCCGAGATCCCAGGCGAGGAAGTCGGTGCGTCCGTCGATGTGGCACGAGGCGCAGGCGACCTGTCCGAGGCCGCTGGTCATGTGTGTGTCGTAAAGCAGCGGGCGGCCGAGCTTCACCGAGTTGGGCGTGGGGTCGAAGAAAGAGACACGGGTCAATTCTAAGTTCGCGGCCGTGTCGATAATGGAAATGTTGCCGTCGAACTTGTTCATGGCGAAGAGCCGCGCGCCGTCGGGCGACAGG
>CAYXEY010000975.1:0-1649 GCA_964464105.1 uncultured Planctomycetaceae bacterium | reverse complement strand
GCACGCCATCCCGAAAAAAGACAAACCAGCGCCAATAGTCCTTTACTGCGCTCGGGTAAACCAGATTCAGCAGCACTCAGCCCGTACAACGCAGCCTTGTCGATGCGGCGCATCGCGCAGATAATTGCGCTTATGTCCGACAACAAGAAGCTCACCGCCATCTTTGACGAAATCGCCGACTTGCTGGAGATCACCGGCGAACAGAGTTTCCGCGTTAATTCCTACCGCCGCGCCGCCCGCGCCTTCAAGGACATGACCCGCGACATCGCTGCGATGTCCGCATCGGGCGAACTGGCCCAGGTGCCGGGCATCGGCAAGGGCACGCTGGAGAAGGTGCACCAGTTCCTGTCGACCGGCAAGATCGATCTGCATGACGAATTGATGCAGAAGGTTCCGCCGGGGCTGACCGCGCTGCTTCAGATCCCTGGATTGGGCCCGAAGAAGGCGGCCCTGTTCTGGAAGGAACATGGCGTCGTAAGTCTGGAGACGCTGCTGCCGCTGCTGACGGCGTTTAAGAGCGGCGAAAAGCCCATGCCCAAGGGACTGGGCGAAAAGACCATCGATCAGATTCTGGCCGGCATCCAATTCAACGAGAAAGCCGGCGGGCGCACGCCGCTGGGCGTCGCGGTTCCGATTGCTGAGGAAATGCTGACCGCTGTGCGGGCCATCAAGGGCGTCAAGCACGCCGAGGTCGCGGGCAGCCTGCGCCGTGGATGCGAGACGATCGGCGATATCGACATTCTGTGTGAAGCAGCGGACGGGGCGAAGGTCGTGCAGTCCTTCACGGCGCTGCCGCCGGTCAAACGCGTGCTGGCCCGCGGCGACACCAAGGGCTCGGTCATTCTCGAAAAGCCGGACGGCGCCGAGATACAGATCGATCTGCGCGTGGTGCCGGCCGAGAGCTTCGGTGCGGCTTTGCAGTATTTCACCGGCAGCAAGGAGCACAACGTCAAGCTGCGCGAGCGGGCGGTGAAGAAGAAGTGGAAGCTCAACGAGTGGGGATTGTTCGAGGGCGAGACCCAACTTGCGGGCAAGACCGAGGCGTCGATCTACAAGAAGCTGGGCGTGCCGCTCGTGCCGCCGGAGATGCGTGAGGATCGTGGCGAGTTCGACTTCGACCCGAAGATCAAGCTGATCGAACGCGGCGACATCCGCGGCGATCTGCACATGCACACCACGGCAAGCGACGGCACGGTCGACGCGGAGAGCATGGCCCGCGCCGCCCACGCACTGGGCTATGAGTACATCGCGATCACCGATCACAGCAAGAGCAGCGCGATTGCCAATGGGCTCACAATCGACCGCATGTGGCGGCAGATCGAGCGGCTGCGCGAGCTGAACAAGAAACACGACGCGGTGTCGATACTGGTTGGCTGCGAGTGCGATATTCTGGCCGACGGTTCCCTCGACTATCCCGATCAGATTCTCGCGGCCTGCGACATCGTCGTGGCCAGCATCCACGCGGGCATGAAGGGGGAGCGCAAGAAGATCACTTCACGATTGCTGAAGGCCATGGACAATCCCTATGTGACCATCATGGGCCATCCGACGGCGCGGCTGATCAACCGACGCGAGCCGATGGACCTGGACATGGAGGAGGTCATCAGGCACGCGGCCAAGACGCACACCGCGTTGGAATTGAATTGCTC
>CAYXEY010000974.1:0-1658 GCA_964464105.1 uncultured Planctomycetaceae bacterium | reverse complement strand
GCGAGTTTTCGCAGACCGATCAAGCCCTGGCTGCGGCAATCGGGCGGCACATGCTGGTGGCTTCCGGCGGGCTGATTGGCGACCCTCAGTGCTTGGGTGTCTTCACCCTGGGCGAGATGCGCCAGCGCCTGGAATCAATCCCCGAAACGGTTGCACGCTCAAATCGGCAGTTCCTCGGATCCACCAACGAGGAAGCCCGCCACGCAGAACCGGCGGCCGCATGATGACCGACCAGACCGACACCGCCGACGTGTGCGCAATCATGGCGTTGCTTCCCCCGGATGCAGTTTTCCCGTGCGAGGTCGAAGTCACGGCACGCGACGACCAGGGCCGCATCACCGCCATCAAAACCACCCCTCTTGGAGATGACCATGCTGACAAGTGAAGAAGTAATCGACCTCGGGGCCCCCGCAACCGGGGCGCCGCCCGCCACACCTGCAGACGAACCGCCGACGGCCGTCGATACCGGCGCAGAGCGCGCCTTTGAGGGCGCAGCGGCGCCGCACCTGTACGCCTTCGAGCAGATCGGCAGCGCGCCCTACACGGATGACGACATGCAGGCCGAGCAAGGCATCCGGGCGGCGCTACACGCCGAGGGAATCCCGACCGCTACCGCATCCCTGGGCCACATGCTGGTGCAGCAAGCCGTCCGCAACGGGCTGCCAGATGATGCCGCGCTTGAGTCGGCAAGGGGCAAGGGGATGGAGGTGCTTGAGCATCGTCACGGTGCGAACGCGGGGAAAATCATCGCCGACGCGAAAGCGGTATTCGACCGCCTTGACGCCCGCGATCCGCGCCTGGGGGACTTGCTGGTGAATTCGGGTGTGGCGAGCAATCCCAACTTCATTGAATCGCTAGCGCGCTTGCATGGCGTGCGCAAAGGGGCGCGCTGATGGCCTTCGACCTCGTTCAAATCTCCGAGGCGCTGGCAAGGAACGCCGTGCGCACCGCCGAAACGACAGCCGCAGAAGCGGCAGCGAAGGCACCGCCCCCGCCGCCCAGCTATGACGTGACTGTCGAGCGCGATGCGCAGGGGAAGATTTCACGCATGAAGATTACCCCTGTTCCAGGGTGACGGGCGGGGCGATGGATGCACGAAGAGTTATTTTCGTACTTCAGATTGTTGTCCTGGTGGCGACGACTGTAACCGCTGTGGCGACGTGGAGGATTCGGTATGAGCTTGCGGATTTAAAACTGAGGATATTTCAAATTGAGTCTGCGGATAGATTGAAAAATAAGCCGCAATGCAAGCCGCCACAGCAGCAATAGCACTCACCCAAAACATGGGAGTGACGCTCCAGTGCTGTGTATCTACGGCACGCTTTGTCAGTTCTTGGAGAATGATCAGCCTGCCGGTGTCGTTGAACTCAGCTGACATGAGCATTTTGTCGAGCTCTTCGGCGGATGCAGACCTGACCCTTTGAATAAATTGTTGATCTGACATCTATCCCCCATTCCAGATGGCCGGCATCAAGCCGGCCATCTTTTTTGCCCTCATTCAACCGTGCCGAATTCGGGGGCAACTGTGGGGGCAAGCCAGAAAACAGAATCAGCCAACCCCGCGCCAGTATTGGCTTTCGGGGTAGTTATTGATTCCGGCTCCGGCACCATCAAATCAAATAGTTAAGCAATGATCTGGCGATGCCCGGGCGAAGTTG
>CAYXEY010000973.1:0-1666 GCA_964464105.1 uncultured Planctomycetaceae bacterium | reverse complement strand
TCGAGCGCGGCTTCGTTCTCTCTCCCACCGCCGCGGATGCGGTGACGGCCTACCACTCGGCGGTGGCCGCTTGCGGTGCGTTCGAACGAGCGGAGGCGGTGTTGCGCGAGGCCAGGGCACTGTGCCCGGCCGATAAACGCATCGCATTTTTGCTGATCGCGGTGCTGATTCAGCAGCAGCAGCACGACCTGGCCATGAGCGAGATTGAACGGGCCATGATGCAGTTCGGGATCGACGATGGCATTCTCTCCGCGGCCTTGAATGTCCGCGCCGCGACCGGGCCCCATGAGGTTCGGCGGAACGGATCGGCGCAGCCGACCCTTTCGCTGTGCATGATCGTCAAAAACGAGGCGGCGCACCTGGCGCGCTGCCTCATGAGCGTCAAGCCGGTCGTCAACGAGATGGTCGTGGTGGACACCGGTTCAACGGATCGCACCAGGGATGTCGCGGCCTCCTTCGGCGCCAAGGTGTTTGAGGCGGCATGGACCAACGACTTTTCGGCGGCGAGTAACTTCTCGCTCTCCAAGGCGACCGGCGACTGGATTCTCGTGCTGGACGCCGATGAGGCGATTTCCGCCGCGGACCATGCCAGGCTTCGAAGGATGCTGAACCAGAAGCCGCCCCGGCGTGTGGCGTATAAAATGACCACAAGGAACTACAGCGATCAAGTCGGCTCCAGGGGCTGGACCGCCAATGACGGCGTGTACGCCAGCGAAGAGGCGGGCAGGGGCTGGGTCCCCAGCCTCAAGGTCAGACTTTTCGCCAACGACCCGCGTATTCGTTTCGTCAATCCGGTGCACGAATTGGTCGAGCCGACGCTGGCCCAGGCGGGCATTGCGATGGAGGCCTGCGACATCCCCGTCCACCATTATGGAAGATTGGACCCCGATCAGGTCCGGGCGAAGGGAGAGGAATATTATCGGCTGGGCATGAAAAAGATCCAGGAGGCGGCAGGGGACCCCGAGGCGTTGAAGGAACTCGCGATTCAGGCATCGGAGCTCGGAAAATTCCATGAGGCCTTGACGATATGGGAAAAAGTGCTTGAACGCGATGGCCAAGATGCGGTGGCCTACATGAACGCCGGCTACGCCCATCTCATGCTGAATCGCTACGCGGAGGCCGCCGTCTTCTCAAAAAAGGCCCTGGAGCTCGACCCGGGCCTGCGGGAGGCCACCCTGAACTACTCGGGCTGCGAACTCATCGCCGGCAACGTGAAAAGCGCCATCGCCCTCCTGGAAAGCATGTTGCAGAAAGAGCCGGACTATCCACCGGCCATGGCCCGGATCGCGGCCGCCTATTTCATCGAACGCCGCAAGGAGGAGGGGCGGAACTACCTAGAGCGGCTGCACCGGAAGGGCTTCGACTGCTCCAGCGTTCTCGCGGAGCAATCCAAGGCGTTCTTCTCGCAAAACAGAATCGATCAGGCGCTGGCGCTGATCGATGCGGCCATCGAAACGAATCATGTGAGCCCGGAGATTAGCGAGCTGCTGGTCGCCTGCACCCGATTAAAGCACGGCAGCCGATCGACTTCCGCTGGCAGCGGCGCGTGCCGAACCGCATGACGCGGTCGCAGCGGGTCCCACAAAACCGCGTCGGATCAAGGTAAAATCCGGCGGCGAAGTATAACGGCAGCTGGAGATGACAACGGCGACGTCCGCCCCCTCGA
>CAYXEY010000972.1:0-1675 GCA_964464105.1 uncultured Planctomycetaceae bacterium | reverse complement strand
CTTCCCGCTCAGCATCGACTTGCGAGATGTCGATACTCCGGGCGGGCATGTATTGTTTCTCCCTCACGCACCTAAGCGGAATCCCCTTCCGCCTTGCGATATCCGCTGGTGTGCTGTGAGAGACGCCGTATTTCTCTGCGATATCGGAGACGCGATCGCCACGCGCATAGGCGGCAGCGATGGCATCCAGATCGGCATCGCTCAGCTTCGACCATTTCTCACGGCGGGTTGAGATGCGATGATCTGGTCTGCGCAGACTGAGGTTTTTGATGCTCATTCGCCGGCCTCAAAATGTAACCGCAGAAGTTAAAGTTGCCGCTGCTGCCCAGTAGATCGCCTGCCGCCAATCCCCGTCCATTGCGTAGAGGACTGCGGCTGCGATCGACAAACAGATCATCGTCACGGGAGCGATCTTGGTCATGCGCGATCCACAAAAGCCGTCAGGAATTCCTCTTCGGCCCTTCCTGGATTCCAGAACTGCAACTTCACGCCGAGAGGCGGCAGCGTATTTCCCCAAGCGTCGGAGCCGACAGCCATAGGGGCCATATTCTGCGCGCGCTCGTCTGACAGAATCGCAAGGTCAGCGGTTTTGACTGCTGGCGGCAAAGGCCACGCTATTCCGTATTTTCCGGCGATGACGCACATCAGCCGATTTTCAAGCGCCGCATAGTCTCTCAACTGCGGCTTGATCGGCCGCGGGATATCGACAAGGTATGCTTCGCTCGCGTCATGAAGTAGCGCCGTCAGGAACAGGCTCGGCGCGCTTGCGCCGATGTGGCGCGCCATCAGCACGCAATGCTCGGCGACCGAATAAAACCGAAGGCAGTGACCGGCGAACCGGCATTGCCGCGCAAGCGACCCGGCGATATCGCGAATATCGAGGTCGCCCGGATGCGGATCGGCCGGGAAGAACTGGCGGCCCGTGAGTGTTTGAATCCATCCACCTCGATCGGTCATGAGCGCACCCAACTGAGATCGCGCATAAGATCGTCGATCTGCTTTTGCATGCCTTCGACCGTCCCGTCGTTCGTGATGATGACGCGCGCGGGAATGTCGCCATGTTCGGAGATGTGGTCGCCGGCAATCTTCCTGGAACGCCCAACGATTCGGACAATCAGCCCACCGTTGTTTTTTATCTCTTCCGCCTCATTCTGAAAGCGACAGTCATCAACGACTACGCTCCCGCCTACGCGCTCACATTCCCGTTTCCAGATGCGAGTCCATAGGTCTTTGCTGATGCAATCGCGGCCCCATTCGGTTCCTAGCGACTGCATAGCCCAGCGCGGAGTCCGCCCGCAGAGGATTTCCGATGGGCGCTCTTTCGCGTCGCCATCGAGTTCTGCTTCGCTCAATCCTAGAGCGGCCAGCATGAGCTTCAACGGGTCGGCAAACCGGACGCGAATGAATCCGTGCTGCAAAACGAGGTATTTTGCAGCCGTCGTCTTGCCGCAGCCAGCGGGTCCGGTGAATGCGATGAGCATCCCGCTCACCACTTCTTTCCGCCTGCCGCCAAGCGGGCTTCCGGCTTGTGATCGGCGCGGGTGGCGTTATATGCGCGCTTTTCAGCGACAGCGCCGTCGAGATCAATGCCATAAGCGCCGGCATAATCAAAAACGCGAATGAGCAGATCAGCCAACTCCACTTCGACCGAACGCCGATGCGGGAGATGATCGTC
>CAYXEY010000971.1:0-1676 GCA_964464105.1 uncultured Planctomycetaceae bacterium | reverse complement strand
TCCTGCAGTCGCCCAGCTGGCGACCTTGTCGGGTGGTTCGCAGCAGGTTCCGCCGAACCCGAACGGACTTGTGTTGGTTTCGCCAGTTCCGCAGGGCAGCACGCAGGGCTATGTAGTTACCAGCGGAACGCCTGGGGTAATCTCATTCTCGCAACGGCCTGCATGCGAAATAACAGCCAGGTTTGTCTTCGATCCCAGTTCCGGCGCGACGGGAGCCACCATGACGGCCTTTGATTTGCAGGGCCAAGTTGTGGGAGTCGTTCAAGCCGCGGATGCGTCAAACCTGCCGAACCCGTTGCTTGGACGCCCTGGCCCGCCGCCGGCCGCGGTCAATGCACCATGGGTGCGCATCCTGGCGCCCGGCGCGATTGCCTCGATCACCATTACGGTGAACGGTGCAGCCGGGGCGCGGGCGATCGTGGACGACCTGTGGCTGCAGGATCCCACGCCCGATGGCGCACCGGTTGAAGCGGTCGCCGGCGTTGGCGACGTGGATGCCGACGGCTCGCCGGATGTCATCCTGGGAGCGCCGACAGCTGACTTCATCAACATCTTCGAGCCGTGCAACCGCCGCAAGAGCGCGGGTCAGGCCTATCTGATCCACGGAAGCAGCTTCGGATTCAACAACCCGGCTCTGCCGTAAGGCAAGCTCGAAGTAAAGCTGTGCTTATCACGGGGGCGATCGTGCCAAAGGGTGCGATCGCCCCCGTTCTTTTGAACCGCGAATGTCGATTCTCGATGGATGCAATCGTTCGGCGATTCCGCCACCGGGCTGCGATCGGGCGCCGCGGCATATACAATGGTCGTCAATGGACGGTGCGTTTGAAATCGTGGTCATTGGCGGCGGACATGCCGGGGCGGAGGCGGCGTGGGCCGCGGCCCGCATGGGCGTGCCGACGGCGCTGGTGACGACCGACCGCGCGGCCATCGGGCGGATGAGCTGCAATCCTGCGATCGGGGGCATCGGCAAGGGCCAGATGGTCCGCGAGATTGACGCGCTGGGCGGCCTGATGGGATTGGCCACCGACGAGGCAGGCATCCAATTTCGCATGCTCAATCGCAGCAAGGGGCCGGCGGTGCAGGCGCCGCGGGCGCAATGTGATCGTGCGTTGTATGCCGCCACGGTACAGCGATTGCTCGCCGGTACGCCGCGTCTGACCATTCTCGAGTCGGCTGTCGACATCATCGAGAATGAGAAAACCGCAGATGGGCGTTCTCGCGTCACCGCGGTGCGATTGGCCGACGGACGACGGCTGGCCTGCCGGTGCGCGATCATTACCACGGGCACTTTCTTGCGAGCCCTCATGCACACCGGCGAATCGCAGACGCCGGGCGGCCGCGTGGGCGAAGCCACCAGCGGAGGCATCAGCGCGACGCTGGAGTCGCTCGGCTTCGAACTGGGACGGCTGAAGACCGGCACGCCGCCGCGCATCGCCCGCGATACGATCGACTACGAGCGTCTTGAATTGCAGCCCGGCGATGCCGTGCCGGCCCCGTTCTCATTCATGAACGATCGGATCGGTCAGCGGCAGATCTGCTGCTGGATCACCTACACCGGCGCGGACGTGCATGAGCTGATCCGAGGCAATCTGCACCGTGCCCCGATGTATAGCGGACAGATTCAATCGACCGGTCCGCGGTATTGCCCCAGCATTGAAGACAAGGTGGTGAAGTTC
>CAYXEY010000970.1:0-1684 GCA_964464105.1 uncultured Planctomycetaceae bacterium | reverse complement strand
CGCTCATGAACGCCGGACGCTCGATGGGCATGCTCAGCGCCTGCTTCGTGCTGCCGGTGCCGGATTCAATCGACGGCATCTTCGATTCCATCAAGCACACCGCGCTGATCCAGAAGGCCGGCGGCGGCACCGGGTTTGCCTTCGACGAGTTGCGGCCGACCGGCGATTACATCAGCTCCTCCGGCGGCACGACCAGCGGCCCGATCAGCTTCTGGAGGGCCTTCAGCGAGGCGACCAACGCCATTCAGCAGGGGGCGTTCCGCCGCGGCGCCAACATGGGCATGATGTATATTCACCATCCGGACATCCTTAAGTTCCTCTACGCCAAGCAGGACCTCACCCAGTTCACCAATTACAATATCTCGGTCAAAGTCACTGACGAGTGGATGGACTCGTTCCTGGCGAATGCCGATGCGCCGCAGATCGTCCGCAACCCGCGCACCGGCAAGCAGTATGTCATGCCGCGCGACATCTCGATCAAGGACTACGACATCCGCACCCTCACCCCGCTGGATTCGTATGACGGCGTCGCGCCGGTTTATACCATGCGCGATATCTGGGACATCATCATCAAGAACGCATGGCAGACCGGCGAGCCCGGCGTGGTCTTCATCGATCGCATCAATGAGCACAACCCCACGCCGCATGTCGGACGCATGGAAGCGACCAATCCCTGCGGCGAGCAGCCGCTGCTTCCGTACGAAGCCTGCAACCTGGGCAGCATCAATCTCGGCGTCTTTATTGAAGAGCCGTGCACGCCGCAGGCCCGCGTCGATTGGGATGGCCTGCGCACGGCCATTCACGAGTCGACCCGCTTCCTCGACAACGTGATCGACGCCAACAACTATCCGCTCGAGCAGATCGACAGCATCTGCAAGGCCAACCGCAAGATCGGCCTCGGCATCATGGGCTTCGCCGACGCCCTCTATCAGCTCAACGTGCGCTACAACTCCGAGGACGGCGTCGCCTGGGGCGAGCGGTTCATGAAGTTCATCAACGACGAGGCCCACAACTACTCCGAGCAGCTCGCCTACGATCGCGGCAACTTCCCCAACTGGGTCGGCAGCCACTGGGACACGAAGTACGGCCGCCCGATGCGCAACAGCTGCAGCACCACCGTCGCGCCGACCGGCACAATCAGCATCATCGCCGACTGCTCCGGCGGCATCGAGCCGATGTTCAGCCTGGCCTTCTTCCGCAACGTGCTCAAGGGCCAGGACGAGGGCAAGGCGCCGATGGTCGAAGTCAATCGTATTTTCGCGCAAGTCGCGCGGAACCGCGGATTCATGAGCGAGGGTTTGATGGAACAAATCGCCACGGAAGGCACCCTCGCTCACATTCATGGCATCCCGGACGACGTCAAACATACGTTTGTATGCGCCCACGACATCGAACCCGTGTGGCACGTCCGGATGCAGGCCGCCTTCCAGAAGCACTGCGACTCCTCCATCTCCAAGACGATCAACTTCTCGCACGACGCCAACAGCGAGGACGTCGACGCCATTTACCGCATGGCGTACGACCTCAAGTGCAAGGGCGTCACGGTGTATCGCGACGGCTGTCGCGCAAGCCAGCCGATGGCCCTGGCCGGCAGCGAGAAGAAGCATCAGGAGATGGTGACAGGCAGTGGTCAGATGCCAGTGGCCAGTGGCCAGTTGCCAGTGGCCAGCAGCCAGTCTGGAAG
>CAYXEY010000969.1:0-1686 GCA_964464105.1 uncultured Planctomycetaceae bacterium | reverse complement strand
CGGCCTGCGGATCGTGGATACCAAATCCGACAACGTCCTCGCCAGCGTTCAGCACGTGATCGGGAATCTCCCCGAAATCCAGAAGAACCTACCGCCCGTGCTGGCTGACGCACTGAATGACGAACGGCGGCCAGACTACCTGGGGAAGATTAAGATTACCGCCAGCGTAGGGGCCGGTCCCAACAAGCGTGGCGACATTCACCCCTTCGTCGAGATCACCAATACCGGCGACGAGGTGGTTTCCATGTTGCCGCTGCGGATCACCCTGAGCGATGCGCAGGGCAGCGGCCTCGCCCAGCGGTCGCGAATGGGAGCGACCCCCCTGGGCGTGGCTGATGAGGATTGGCCGGGCCCGCTCATGCCCGGTGCGACGCGAAAAATCGTGCAGCGATTCAGTCTGGAACGCGAACGTGGCAGCAACCCGGGCGAGGCAAGCGACTATCAGGTGTCATGCGAAGTCACCGACGTACGCATCTGGAAGCCCGCGGCCCCGGACGTGAAGCAGGCCGCGTTGGCGACGGACAGGGATTAACCGCGACTACCGCAGCGGGAACTGAGTTTCCCTTTGTTCCGGGAGGCGCGGGGCAAGTGAGGAACTTTCCTCTACCGCTCGCCAGACTCGATCGGCGACACTAGGATTCGCTCGATCGCCGTCCGGAGTGCCCCGCCGCCCCATGTCTGACAGCTTGTTACATCGCATCGCCGCCGGCGACTCAGCCTCGCTGGAGGCATTCATGGACCGATACGGTTCGCTCGTCTGGTCGCTGGCCCGCCGCTTTTCAAGCGATGGCCAGGACGCCGACGACGCCGCTCAGGACGCCCTCCTGGCCATATGGCGCTCGGCCGCACGGTTTGATCCGGCCCGATCCTGCGAAGAGACCTTCGTAGCCATGATTGCCCGGCGGAAGCTCATCGAGCGGATGCGCATGCAGTCGCGCTCGACCGTGCCCAATCCGGCGACCAGTGAAGCCGGCACGCCCGCCTCCGCCTTGATTGAACGCTCCGAGGACGTCGTCCGGGCCGGTCAAATCCTCGCCGAGCTTCGGCCCGACGAACACCGCGTGATTCGCATGTGCGTTCTGCAGGGGCTGACCCACGCCGAAATCTCCGCACGGATCGGCATGCCGGTCGGCACGGTTAAGACCCATATTCGCCGCGGACTGGCCCGCGTTCGCGACGCCCTCCTGGGCCGGACTCAGCCCATCGTCAGGAAGCAGCTCGCATGAACGACGCCACCGCAAACAATTTGCAGCGGCTGCACGACCTGCTCTCGGAGCAGGCGACCGCGGGCTTGTCCGATTCCGATCAACTCGAATTGCAGAAGCTGTTGCATGACAACGCTTCGCTTCAGCGCGAAGGCTATGAGCTCGCCGCGGCGGCTGTGGACCTGGCGCTTTGTCCGCCGGACGGCGTCCTCCTGCCCGACCGCGTGCGGCGAGGCGCGCTGATGAAGGCGACCATGGAGGCCGAGCCGGAGCCGGAAGTCGAGCCGATGGTCTATCAGCTCACCGAGGAAAAGCCGATCGCGCTCAAGCGCGTGGCCAGCACGCCGGTGGCGCCTCAGACAATTGATGTCATTTCCACGGAAACGAGCCTGCCGGTGGAAAAGCCTGGTAAGACGGGCGTCCTGATCGCCTTCGCGCTCATCGGCGTGGCATTTCTCACGTACACGGTCGGACGTTCGGG
>CAYXEY010000968.1:0-1686 GCA_964464105.1 uncultured Planctomycetaceae bacterium | reverse complement strand
GCTCAAGTCGGGCATGAAGTACAAGCTGTCGCTTACGGTCAAGGCCGATCATAGCGAGACGGCACAGGTTGAATTCACCGCGAACTGATCCATTCGCGAGTTAGATAAGCGTCGGCCAATGGCCCAGGGCAACCTCGCCCTGGGCCTTTTGCTTGCGCAAATGCGAAGTCAGCCAGTTTGCTTTTTTCCCAGCGGATTCGCCAAATACCGCCGATGGCACGCCGGACAAAGGTCATATCGAAACGAGCGATACACTGCGTCCTCGATTTCGTCGGGCGATTTTGATTCCAATTCCTTGAGAGTGCGCTCCATTTCACTCCTGGAATCAAACCTCGTGTCGGCTTCGGAGAATTCGAGCTTGCCTGCGGCGGCGTAGGCCTCGATCTTCACGATGAAATGATTGGACCCATCCCGGGCGAGGTCCAGTCCGCAGAGGTCGCAGCGGTAGCGAATCATGAGGGAGCCTTTAGCCGTTAGCCATTAGCCCTTAGCTTAAGCTAACGCTTTCAGACGCGGAACGCGCTACGCTCATTTACCTCATAGCTAACGGCTAGAGGCGAACGGCTAATGGCTTCACAGATCGATCTCTCCATCTCGGGCATGACTTGCGGCGGATGCGCTGCGCGGGTGGAGGGGGCGCTGCGCGGTGTGTCCGGCGTGGCCGAAGCCAGCGTGAACCTGATGACCGAGTCGGCCCGCGTGGTGATGGCGGCGGACGCCGAGGCCGACGTTGCGACATCGCAACTTGTCTCCGCGGTGAAGGCCGCGGGATACGAAGCCAAGGCGCGGCAACCGGCTGCTGACGCCGTCAAGCTGGCCGCCGAGGAGCGGCGATGGAGCGAGACGCATCGACGCAATCGGCAGGCGATGATCCAGGCGATCGGGCTGGCGCTGCCGATTCTCGCCGTTGAGCACCTTTGGCACCATTTATGGCCGCATGGCGGTTCAGGCCCGGTCGCGGCGCACCTCCTGCAGTTCATATTGCTGGGCATGCTTGCAGTCAGCCCGGCCGGTGGGCCTGTGCTGGCCGGCGGCGTTCGAGCCCTGATGCAGCGGACCGGCAACATGGATCTGCTGATCACCATGGGCTTCGCGGCCGCAGTGGCGAGCAGCCTGTACGGCGTGTTCATTGCCCGCGATGAGTCATTTGTCCACATTCACGCCGCTGCCATGATCCTTGGACTGGTGTGCATCGGGCGTTATCTCGAAGCGAGAGCGCGAAGCGGTGCATCGATGGCGATCGCCGCGTTGGCGAAACGTGCGCCGCGCGAGGCACTGGTGCAGCGCGGCGGCGAATGGATCACGGCCCCGATTGAGAGCATTGATCGCGGTGCGCGGGTCCGCGTGGTCGCGCCGGGCGTGCTGCCGGTGGACGGCCGCGTCGTCGAAGGTTCCGCTCAGGTAGACGAACGCTTATTGACCGGCGAATCGATGCCGGTGCGGCGCGGGCAGGGCGATTCGGTCATGGGCGGAACTGTCGTTGTGGAGGGCACGCTGACGGTCGAAGCGCTTGCGACAGGCGCCGCGGCGACGATTGGACGGATGCTCGCGCTGGTCGAATCGGCCCAGGCGGGGCGCACGCGCATGCAGCGGCTGGCGGATAAGGTCGCGGGCATCTTCACCCCCGTCGTCATCATCATCGCGCTGGCGACGTTTATCGCGTGGATTGCATCGGGTGCGGGTGCT
>CAYXEY010000967.1:0-1688 GCA_964464105.1 uncultured Planctomycetaceae bacterium | reverse complement strand
GCATGGCGATCGACAAGCAGTACATCGGTCGCAAGATCGCCTGTCCCGGCTGCGGAAAGAAATTCGTCCTCGATCGTGCCAGGCTCGCCGCGATGATCCGCCGGCAGAGCAAGGCCCGCACCGCAGAGTCTGTATTGGCCAGCTCTGCCCCAGAACCCGCATCCCTTGATGGTGAATTTGAATCTCCGGCCGATGCCGACCTGCTCGGCCTCCTGGGCGACGATGAAATCAACGCCGAGATCGCGTCAAAACCAACATCGACAATCAAGCCACTCGGGCGGGGAATGTCGCGCCTCGACCAGGAACTGGTCGCTCAAAGCGATGCCACGCCGAATGGCGTCAAACGACCGACTTGCCCGTCATGCAAGCAGGTTCTGCCGGCAAATGCAAAGCTCTGCATTCAATGCGGCATCAATATCAAGTCCGGCCGTGGAATCGTTACCTCGACCGATGGCCATCTGGACACCGCCTACGGCGCGGCTGAAGGCTCACTCACTGTCTTGAGCTTCTTCATGCCATTCGGCTTTATGCCGATTGCATCCGAGGCATTCGGCACTCGAAAAACCCACTCTGTTCGCGTGATCGCCCTCATCACGATATTGACATCTGTTGCCTTCTGGTGTTTCGCCTGGGCGTCGCCCGAAAGCATCACCTCTGTCCGCAACCTCGCGATGTGGTGTGGCACGCCTGAAAAGGAACCCGGTTACCTCTACAACCTGTATGAGGTCGGACGTGTCGGAGATTCGGCCGCGTTTCATACCGAACTCGATAAAGCGATCAAGAGGCGGGTCGACGAGATCACATTGGACGCGAAGAAAGACGCGAAATCCTCTAAGGCCACTTCAGAAACCAAAGATTCCGACGACGAGAACTCCGAATGGACCGAGACGGAGATCAAAACGATCGTTGAACCGGCAATTATCGAAGCTCATAACGCGCTCGAACCACAACAGCAAACGACCGGTCAGTATCACACCTACCAGTTGCTCACGAATGCGTTTCTGCACGGCGGAACCGCTTCGCACAATCCCGTTAACTTTCGCCTGATCTGGGAGAGCCTCACCCACCTGATCGGCAACCTGATTTTCCTGATCGTCTTTGGTTCGGGCGTAAACGCAATGCTGGGCAACCGCTGGACGCCGCCCCTCTATCTGCTTCTCGCAATCATCGCATCGGTTGTTTATCTGATGACGTCGAAGAACGAACCTCCCCACTACGCGCTCGGGGCATCCGGAGCCATCATGGGCATGGCCGGCATGTACCTGGTCTTCTTTCCCGTGCAACTGGTGCATATGGTGGCCTGGATCAGATTTATCATTCCAATTGGCATCCTAATTCGCATCGGGAAACTGCACATGAAGATCTTCGCCGTTCGTGGCTTCTGGGTAGTCCTGTTCTACATCGCATTCGATGTCCTTTACACAGTCCTCGGCATACAGGACGGCACCGCGCACTGGGCTCACCTGGGGGGCTTCATTGGCGGAGTCTGCATCGCGCTGATGTTGCTGGTCACGCGACGGGTCAACGCTCACGGCACTGACATCATCTCCATGATTCTCGGCAGACGGGCCTGGGCGCTCGTTGGCAGGCCTCGCGCCTAGGGACTGCGGTACACGGGAATTAACGTATGGCAATCAAAATGACCTGCGCCTGCGGCAAGCGCATGGCGATCGACAAGCAGTACATCG
>CAYXEY010000966.1:650-1692 GCA_964464105.1 uncultured Planctomycetaceae bacterium | reverse complement strand
TGGTTCGTCGATGGCGGGACTCCGGCCTTCCAGTGCCTTGTCCGACCTCGATCCCGGCGTCATCCTCCGATGATTCCGCCCTCTGGTTCCAGCGATTCCTTTTCCGCGCCAACGGAGGACCGCCGGGGGGTTGGATGCTTGCGAGACATCCATTGCTAGCGACACGTTAGCCTCCCGCTGGCCTATCGACAAGAACAATTTGACGCGATCACAGCCGATAACTACACTCCCGGTTTGACTTCCGCCCGGGATTGCGGCGCAAGTCATTGCCAAATAACGTTTTGCATCCAAATCAGGACGCTCCATTGCCGACTTGGCGTGTCATCGTTGAACCGCGAAAAGGTATGTCGGACCCGCAGGGGCGGGCTGTGGCCCACCAGATTGCGGACATTCATCGGTCCGAGGTCAAATCGGCAAAAATCTACCTGTTTGATATACCCGGACCGACCGGCGGCGATGCGGCAACTCAGCCCGACGATCGAGAACGAAAGGGTATCGAGGCGATCGCTGCCGAGCTGCTGACCGATCCTGTGGCGGAGGTCAGCCGCTGTGAATTCTCGGATTTACATGGTTCGAACGCCGGGCAGTCAATCGTGGAAATTCACCTCAAACCGGGTGTCATGGACCCGGTTGCCATCGCGACCCAGGGGGCGGTCGATCGAATGGGGATCAAGGTCGATTTGGTTCGATCGGCCCGGCGGCTGCGGTTTGAGACGCCGATTCCGATGTCGGCGCAGCCACAAATCTCTAAGCGGCTGGGGAATGGGTGCATCGAGGATGTGATCTTCGGCATCAGGCCTTTGGCGCCGGCGCCGAAGCCGCCGATTTACCAGTTCAAACTGCGGCAGGTGGCGCTTCGAGATTTGGATTCGGCCGCGCTCGTACGGCTGAGCCGCGACGGACATCTCTTTCTCTCGCTCGACGAGATGCTGGCGATTCAGGGTCATTTCAAATCGCTCGGCCGCGAGCCCACGGATCTGGACACTTGCCCACCGCCTGCGTCCACCCGCTCTGCACCCCGGCCGCCAGAGCCGGCGCCACA
>CAYXEY010000966.1:0-640 GCA_964464105.1 uncultured Planctomycetaceae bacterium | reverse complement strand
TGGAGCTTGAGACGATTGCGCAGACCTGGTCGGAGCATTGCATACATAAGACGCTTAAGAGCGCAATTGAGTATCGCGGGGCGGCGATGCCGGAATTGGGGTCCGGGGCACGCACGTATGCAGGCACGGAGGCGCGAAGGGAAGGGGCAGAGGGACTACGGGACAAAGGGACAAAGTCGGAATCAAACGCTGGACCTGACTCAGTTGTTGAAATTCACTACGACAACTTGCTCAAGGACACGATTGCGGCGGCGACTGACGAACTCATGAAATCAGGCCGCGGGCCGAAATGCCTGTCGGTCTTCAAGGACAACGCGGGCATCATTGCCTTTGACGACGAATATGGCATCGCCGTCAAGGTCGAAACGCACAATCACCCCTCGGCCATCGAGCCGTACGGCGGGGCGGCGACGGGCGTTGGCGGCGTGATTCGCGACGTGCTCGGTTGTGGACTTGGCGCGAAGCCCATCGCGAATACGGATGTCTTCTGTGTCGCGCCGCCGGACTGGCCGCACGACGCGGTGCCCAGCGGCGTGATTCATCCGCGCTCGGTGCTGCGCGGCGCGCCTACGACCTGAGCGTCAAGCGGCTGCCCGACTGGTGCGCGGTGGTGTTTAACGACGGCGAACCCGAACTCAAC
>CAYXEY010000965.1:0-1696 GCA_964464105.1 uncultured Planctomycetaceae bacterium | reverse complement strand
GGTGGCGCCTTTGATCGTTCATCATCTCGAACAGATGAAAACTTCGGGCAGGGTCCTCGCAGGGAAACTCCGCCAATTGTTCGAGCACCCCTTCCACCAGACATTCACGCATTCGAGCCAGCTCATCCCGCCGATATAGACGCTCGATCAGCTGCCAGCCCATTCGCCGAAAAAAGAACTCGACCCCTTCGCGGGTTCGGCCGGAACGAAAGTAGCCAATGAGCTCCTCGTCCCAGAACACCGCACCGAAGCCGGTGCTGCCACCGATACCGGCAAAAACCCAGTGCGGGCGATCCACCGGCCCCCCGCTGTCAATCGCACCCGCGCGCCACGCAGCGCTCAGCTGCGCATAGAGGTTCGGCGTGCGGCCGCGTTCGAGCGGCAGCGACGAATGCCGGCATCCGAGTGCCCGCGCGACATCGGCGCTGAAGGCCTGGTCCTGCGTCTCGGCGGGTGAAAAGTTGCAGGTGACCACCGCAGCATCCTGCTCTCGCAATGCAGCCGCAATCATGCGTGAATCGAGGCCGCCGCTCAGTAGGCTGAACACTCGCTTGTCCCGGGCGAGCCGCCGCCGGATCGCAGTGCGGAACCTGCCCGCAAGATCCGCGACACAGTCTTTCCGTGTGCCCTTCCACGCCGGGAGACAATTCCAGCGCCAGTAGAAGTCGGACTGGATTCTGGAAGCATCCACTCGCAGCCGCTCACCAGGACGCAGGACCCGTACATCGAGATACGGGGTTCGATCGGCAAGTGGCCAACCGAAGAAGGCAATCTCCGTCATGGCACGCAGATCCATGACCTTGCGAACATCGGCGATGCGCTCCATCACGCGCAGCGAGTTCGAGAACCAGACACGATCTGTGGCGCAGAACACGAAAAGCGCACGTATCCCGAGCTTGTCGGTCAGGAGTTGCAGCGAATCAGTCGCGGCATCGTAATTGGCAAAACCGAAGTCACCGCCCAGATCGGCGAACGCGGGCAGGTCCTTGCCCGACTCTTCTCGCAACAAATTGCGATTCGAAGTTTCGTCGTGACCGTCGCGATAGAGACTGCCCCATAACAGGGAAAGCGATCCATCATCGCGTGATTCGGCAGCGTCGACCGAGCCGTCGAGACTGATCCACGAAAGCTGCAGCCGTGGCGTGCAGGCGTGACCGGCGCTGTCCATTGGACCTATCGGCAGGGCCTTGCGGAGGACCGCGAAGTCCTCCTGTCGCAGCGATGCTGCCGGCGACCGCGCGTATGCGCCGACCACGATAGCCATGGGATATGCGCCTCAGCCCTGACTGCTCATCGCGTCCGACCGTCGCCGCACATAGATGACGGCACCCGTGCGGCCCTGCGACTCGCCGAACTCGAGCAAGCGGTCGACGTTCTCTTGACTGGCCTTGAAAATCGAATGCCGGGTCCACCCGCCATCCCGAAGAAGGTCGTCGTTCCCGGAAAACTCATCCAGATCCGCCATCCGACCTTCCGTCGGCAGAACCAGAATCCCGATATCGGCCGGGACGCGGATGGCGTCCCGCGGCAGACACACGAGCCGGACCCGCATCCTGGCGGGCCCCACTCGATGAATCTGTTTGCAGAGAAATTCGGGAGCAGCGACCTGCCCGTCCGGCAGCGAATCGATTGCGACCACCGCGTTGCGGAGTGTTTCCGCAAAATATAGCGTACCGGCGCGCGGGGATGCGACAAC
>CAYXEY010000964.1:0-1696 GCA_964464105.1 uncultured Planctomycetaceae bacterium | reverse complement strand
GAATTCCCCCCGGGATTCAAGGCGGCTTTGACGGGCGATCGCGTGACCCTCAAGACCGACATCGAAACGATGCCGACCGTGACCATACCGATCACCATGCAGGGTGGAAGCTCAGGCGGACCGCTGCCGGGCATGATCAAGCCGCAGGACCGCGCGCCGGTTCCGCCTGTGACCGCGGAAGGCGGCAGCGTTTCAAATTCACCCGTCGAAGTTAAGCCCTGAGGTCCTTTGCATTCTGCGGAGAAAGCCATGATCTTCCATCTCAAGACAGTCATCGCCATCCTGCTCGTGACCAGCGGCATCGGCGTCGCGGTGAATGCGATGCGCACGTCCACCAAGATCGAGCCGTCGAAGTTCGTCTCGAATCGGGGCATTGAGAATGACAAGCCGGCAACGCCAATCGCGGGCGGCGCGGCGTCGCAGCCTGTCGATCCCAACACCGCCACGCTGTCCGATGTGAGGCAGGCCTTCCAATCGGGCATGGCCTTCTTCGTGGATGCGCGCAAGCCGGAGGCCTTCGCCAAGGGTCATATCAAGAATGCACTTAATCTTCCCTCGACCGCGATTTTCGAAAACATCGAAGTCGTGATCCGCAACGTACCCTCGACCGAACTGGTCATCGTGTATTGCGATGGCGGGAACTGCGAGGCCAGTCACACGGTCGCCGACGCGCTGCGAAACCAGTTCGGCTTTGTGAACGTGAAGGTGTACGTAAAAGGCTGGGAGGAGTTGATGACCGCCCCGGACTTTGCGGAATTGGCCGAAGTCGCCCCGTAGACATGGAAAGTAAAATGACCGATACCACGCAACTTCAAGATCCACCCGCGCCTGCACCCGTCATTGACCACGCGCCCGTGCCGCCCTCCCCGCCGGCCTGGCAGCCCTGGGTCAGCCACGCATGCGCCCTCGCGGTCGCCGGGTTCTTTCTCTATTTCGCGCTGGGCAAGATCAAAGATCCGCGTCAATTCGCCGTGGACATCGGCAATTTCCAGGTTCTCTCCAAGTACTGGTCCGCCAGTTTCGCGATTGTGCTGCCCTGGTGGGAGATCGGCGCCGCCCTTGCGTTGCTGTTGCCGCGCACTCGCGTTGCCGGAGCGATCCTGATCGGCGGCATGCTCATCATGTTCATCGTCGCGGTCTGCCTCGCCCTCTCCAAGGGTCTGGACATCAGTTGCGGATGCGCCGGACACGGCAGCGGCAAAGCGGGCTGGTCCACCATCGGACGAAATGTGCTGCTCCTCGCCGGCACTGTGCTGTCAGTCTACTTCCTGCCCCGCCGGACCGCGCTGAAATACTGATCCAGGCTCACGCCAAGACGCGTTTGCGCGATCAATCGGAGCCGTGCAGCAGGACGGGGTTTCCCCGCTAAAATGGTCCACGTGGCTCGGGTCATCGACCCGACCGTTTGCGATTACGCGCTTTGCTGATTGGCGGGTTGCTGACCCGCTCTACCGTGGGCACCGCACCGACCGAATGACCCCCATCGTCTCCACCGTTTCCGATCCGAATCTCAAAATCATGGTGCAGCTGCGCGACCTGCACAAAACCTACGAAAGCGGGGCCAACAGCGTGCATGCCCTCCGCGGGTTGAACGTAGACATCCCCGAGGGCCGCTTCGTCTCCATCATGGGGGCCAGCGGATCGGGCAAGTCCACGCTGCTCAATGTGCTGGGGGCGCTCGACGTTCCGACAAAGG
>CAYXEY010000963.1:0-1701 GCA_964464105.1 uncultured Planctomycetaceae bacterium | reverse complement strand
TGCCTGGGCCTACAGCAGCGTAAAGGTCGCAGAACGACTGATCGCGCGACGCGTGACGGAAACCGATGGTGCGAAAGAGCAGGCCGTACGAGACGCTGAGGCATTGCTACCGGATAAGGGCAAATGGTCGGTGGTTCTAGCGCTCCGCAACGTGGATGGGAAATGGACTGGTGTGGCCGAAGCATCATCTACCGATGAAAAGCCCGGTGAGAGGAGATATTGGCACTATGACAAGGAGCTTGGCTTGTCGATAGCCGAACCGGATAGACGGTTCGAAGGCCCCGCGTGAGCGAGGAACGAACGTATTCAGACGCCCCGAAAGAAGCAGAACACGGTTGATCTCCGCAGGGGCAGAGAACGCTGCGAATTATCCCATAGGCGCGAGGCTCTTAGAGGATACCTTTTTCATCTTAAGAAGCAGAACACTTCATTTTTTTGACATCTTCAGATGACCGCAATACCATCCGCCTAACGATGACGCTCAGGAGCCTTCCCTCGTTCGTCGAATGGGCAAGATCGATCTGGGGTCGCAGCACGGGAGACCTCAAGAGTCGCCCGGCCATCACTCTATTGGAGACAGCATGCATCTGCTTGAAGACCCATGGATGCCCGTCCGACGAGCGGATGGCTCTCGAGGCTGGATTACTCCGGATCACCTCGCCGACCCAGACATCGTCGCGTTCGACGCCGATCGCGCGGACTTCAACGGCGCATTGATGCAGTTCGCGATCGGTCTGTTACAAACCACAGCGCCAGTCGAGAGTTCGACGACCTGGAGGCAGCACCTCGCGTCACCGCCCGATCCCCAGGCCTTGCGCGACTGGTTTGCCCCCGTTGCCCAAGCCTTCAATCTGGACGGCGACGGGCGGCGCTTCATGCAAGACGCTGCTTTGGCAACCGATACATCTTCACTCAATCCGGTTTCGGCACTTCTCATTGAATCACCGGGGGAGAACGCGCTGCGCAACAACAGCGACCACTTCATCAAGCGTGGCCGACTCGACGCGCTTTGCCCAGCCTGTGCTGCAACTGCCCTTTTCACACTGCAGACCAATGCGCCCGCAGGCGGCGTTGGCTATCGTACCGGGTTGCGCGGTGGCGGACCGTTGACGACCTTGTTGCTGCACCAGTCACCCACCAGCCTGTGGCAGGACGTGTGGCTCAACGTCGTCGAACGGCCTCGGCATCTCGAACGCTGCGGGGATTCGGGCCGGAGCAGCGCCTGGTTCCGCTTTCCGTGGCTGACCGACGTCGTGAGCCTGCAACCGGGCGGGGAGCTCGCCCCAGCGCAGGTCCACCCGGACCACATCTTCTGGGCCACGCCGCGCCGGATCCACCTCGATCTGAACAACGTTGGGGAAGGGAGTTGCGGCCTGTGCGGACGGACGTCCGACAAGCTGATTCGGCAGTTTGCAGCGAAGAACTACGGGCTCAACTACAAGGGCCCATGGGATCACCCGCTCTCGCCCTACTACGAGGTCAAAGGCGACTGGTTGCCGCTGCATCCGCAACCGGGCGGAATGGGATACCGGCACTGGCTCGCGTGGGTACTCGGCCATGCGGATGCCAAGAACAAGTACCGACCCGCGCGGATCGTCTCCCATGCCCTCGAATGGCGCCGCCGGCAACTAGGCGGAGCGCTGCGTCTGTGGGCCTTCGGCTACGACATGGACAACATGAAGGCGCGCTGCTGGTACGAAT
>CAYXEY010000962.1:0-1717 GCA_964464105.1 uncultured Planctomycetaceae bacterium | reverse complement strand
CCTTCCGGCGTCTCGATCGGGCAGATGCGGCCGTAGTGGGAGATGTGCACGTCGCGGACTTCGAAGCCCGCCCGCTTGCGGTTCAAGCCGCCCGGTCCGAGGGCCGACAATCGACGCTCGTGGGTGAGCTGGCTGAGCGGGTTGGTCTGGTCGACTACCTGCGACAGCTCGCCGCGACCGAAGAAGAACTCGATCGCGCCGCTGATGGCCTTGGAGTTGATCAGCTCGGCGATCTTTCCGAGCTGGTCGGGCTCCTTCATGCTCATGCGCTCCTGCACGGTGCGGCGGAGCTTGAGGAAGCCCTTGCGCAGCTCGTCGCAGGCCAGTTCGTCGATGGTGCGCAGGCGGCGGTTGCCGAGGTGGTCGATGTCGTCCTCGGTGATGATGACGCGGGTCTGCTTCCAGCCGTACTCGTAGAAGTTGCCGATCGAGATCGAGCCGGGCTCAGTCTGGCTGGCCATGGCCTTGTCGACCGACTCGATCGGCTCGAAGGCCAGGTTGGCGGCCGAATTGCCGAAGAGCTCCTTCCACTGGCCTTCGATGTCGACGGCGGCGGTCTGGGCGACCTTCTTCGACTCGTTCTCGCTGAATGTATAAATCACACCCGGGTTCGGGTAGTAATTCATGAAGTCGATCTGCACGCGCTCGGCCTTGCCCTGCTTGAGGGCGTCCTGGTAGGCCTGGATGCCTTCCAGGATGCGCGGGGCGCGGGTGCGGATGGTGGCGACGATGAAGTCCTTCGACGCCTTGGTGATTTCGCTGTCCTTGTCGGTCTTGGGGCGGCCCAGCAGTCCGCGCATCACGTTCAGGTCGAGCGTGTCGGACGGGATCCACTCGGTCGGGGCATCCTGAATGCTCTGCAACTGCTGGCGCATCTCTTCGACCAGGGCGGCAGGCTCGGCCTTCTTGCGACCGGTCTTGATGTTGTCGAGTTCACCCAGCACGACGTGCGTCTTGGGGTCGGCGACCTTCTTGCCCTTCTGCTGGTAGCTCGCGAGCTGGGCCGAAAGCTCCTGGGTCCAGCGGAGCAGACAGATCTCGAACGGCATGCGGCGCGGCGCCGAATAGCCGACGCGGTTCTGGCTGCGCAAATCGAGCAGATACTTCAGGCAGGCGATCACGTCGGCCGTGGTCAGCGTGTTCAGGGCCGTCGGGATGGAGAGGCCGAACTTGCGGTTGATGCGGAAGCGGCCCACCTTGCCGAGTCGGTAGCGGTTCTGGTCGTAGAACTTCTCGTGGAAGAGCTTGACCGCCTTGTCCAGCTGGGCCGGGTTGCCCGGGCGAAGACTCTTGTAAATCTTCATCAGGGCGTCTTCGTGGCTGCGGCTGTTGTCTTCGGCGAGCGTGTTGAGGATCAGCGGATCCTGCACGTTGTCGATGATCTCGACCTGCTTAAGGTCGGTCGCCTGGATGCGGCCCACCGCGTCACCCAGCTGGCAGCCGGCGCGAACCAGCGGCTCGCCCTCGTTGCCGCCGGTCTCGGCGTCGCCCCAGATGTCGGTGACGGAATACATCTCAGCCTTGAGGCCGCTGACCTTGACCCACTTGGTCTGATAGAACTCGCGGACGATCGCCCCGTCAGAGCTGTACTTGGGGTCCATGGCCCGCAGGAAGCTCGTCGCCGTGATCTTCGAGGACTGGTCGATGCGGATCGCCAGGATGTCCTTGCGGGTGATGTTGATCTCGATCCAGCTGCCGCGCTCGGGGATGATGCGGC
>CAYXEY010000961.1:0-1719 GCA_964464105.1 uncultured Planctomycetaceae bacterium | reverse complement strand
GCCATGTCTCCCTGCTTGCGGCCGCCCGCGACCCACTGCGCGAGGGTGGTGCGTTCTTCGTCCGACATCTTGCGCAGGTTCGTGAACTCGCCATGCGCGCGGCTGGCGTACATCGGCGGCATGCGCTGTTCCTTGACCACCTCGGCGATCATCGCGGCATTGGCCTCGACGTCCTCGTAGGTGATCAGGCCGAACGGCGCCGTCCCTCCCTCGTGGTGGCAATCCTGGCAGTGCTTCTGCATCAGGGGCGCGACGTGCTCGGCGAACGTGCTCAAGTCGATCGCGCTCTCGGTGTCCGCGACCAACCGCAGCGGCACGGCACTGACCGAGGCGGATCTGGCCGCGGCGCTGCCGACGACGACGCTGGTCGCGGGCGGCGACAGTTTCACGCTCAATTCGCTCATCGGAACGGCCGCGCGGCACCGCACAGTCTGCGCCGGGCCGGTGATGTCGAACTGGCTGTATCGGCGGCAGATCGCCGGGTCGAATCATCTGGTCGCGTGGTTCGATGTGCGGCTGTACATCGGCGGCGCTGTCGAGATTTTTCCGTGGATCGAGAATTGCTATCTGACGGTTGCATCGCCAGGTGCTGACACGCGCACCTATACGCTGACAATTGGTGTGACTCAGCGGTTCTCGTCGTCCATAGATATGCGGGCTGGAACACGCGTGCCGCTCATCAACAATACGTCCGACACGTTCAAGCACTGGAGCTATTGGGCTGGAACTGATCCGCAGATCACGCCGCAGCACGACATGGACTATCTGCGCGGGACGCGGATGGTGCCTAATCTGACGATTGCTCCGGCTGAATCGCTGTTGTCAGGGCTGCAAACCTATTACGCGCCGAACACGTTGGCAGGTGTGCCGGCCGGGATGGGCGCGGGCGGCGGCAATTCGGCGATCATCGGCAGTATCGACACTCCTTCGCAGGCGCTTTTCGTTTCGTCAGACGGCGACGTGAGGGCGTTCAACGCGACTGTAGCAATGGGATTGTCCGGTGGCACATGGTCGATTCACTACCGGGCCGAGGCGTCCAGCACGCAGGGCTTGGCCGGGTATCCGAACGAGCCGATGCGCTGGTCGAGCTACCCGAATGCCAGCCTACAAGTCGGACAAGGTGCCAGTCCCGAGCTGATCGGCGGCGACACGGCTTTTGCAGGCGTGACGTATGGGACTCCAGTCACCACCCATCAGCCGAGTTTTGGATTCCTGCCGTGGCTGATTACGGGCCGGTGGTACTTCCTTGAGGAACAGATTTACTGGACAAATTGGAACTATCTCAAGGCGACCCCAAACCAGCGACGCGGCGAAGAATCTGGTCAGGTCACGGGGACATACCCCGCCTACGCAGCATCCGCCGAGGCCGGGATTATCGACCTGTCGAACGGAACGTATCCGCATCGTGGAGGGGCATGGTCGCTGCGGGCGCTCGGACAGACGGTAGCGATTCTTCCGACGACGCATCCGTGCTATGCGGCGATGAAGGCATCGTTCGATACGAACGTCGGCTTCTACTACGACCTGTTCATCTCTGGCTCCTATGCTCAGGACGCAACGAGCGCGCAGTACGTTGGGAACGCACTTGGTCTGCTTGGTTGGTACTACGGCGGCCAGGCGGCCGGTACGCCGAATTACCTGATGTCAGCGTTCATGAACAACTTCGTTTGTAATGTGTTCCCGTACCTGCGCGAGTTGGAGATCAACCCAGCCGGAACC
>CAYXEY010000960.1:0-1727 GCA_964464105.1 uncultured Planctomycetaceae bacterium | reverse complement strand
GACATGGCGGCGACGGCGCTGCGACAGGGCAAGCACGACTTCATCGAAAAACCGCTGTGCATGACGCTCGATCAACTTCGTGCACTGCGCGAACTGACGCGGTCGCGGCCTGAGTTGCAACTGTCGAGCAACCTCATTCTTCGCAGATCGCCGCGGTTCAAGTGGCTCAAGGGACAGATCGTCGAAGGGCGCTTCGGCGAGATCTATCACCTGGATGGCGCATATAACTACGGACGTCTGCATAAGATCACGGCCGGATGGCGCGGGCGCATTCCTTTTTACTCCGTGGTTCACGGCGGTGCGGTGCATGTCATCGACTTGATGCGCTGGTTGACCGGCGACGAAGTGGAATCGGTCGCGGCCTGTGGAAACCAGATCGCCTCGACCGGGACGCAATTTCGATTCAACGATATGACCGCGTGCATGCTGCGCTTTCGACGCGGGGCCGTGGCCCAGGTGTCGAGCAACTATGGCTGCGCCATGCCGCACTCGCATGGGCTGAACGTGTACGGAACCAATGCGACGTTTCGAAATGAGACGGACGTCGCCATGGTGTTTGACCGAGATGGAGAATACAACCGCCGCGAGGACGTCACAGCCGCATATCCGGGTGTGGATAAGAGCGAGCTGGCCTGCGATTTCGCGGCTGCGATTATTGAAAGGCGAACGCCGGCGATAACTGCTGAAGACGCATTCGCGACCATGGCGGTGTGCCTGGCAGTGGAGTCCGCCGCGTCGCAAACGAACTGGGTGCCGGTGCAATATGAATGACGCGGTCACGCAGCGAAAGATTGCATTCGGCATGCCGCTCATCGGACCCGAGGAGCGCGCCGCCGTCGCGGAGGTGCTCGAAGGTCCGTGCCTTACGCATGGTCCACGCGTCAAGGAATTCGAGCGAGCATTTGCTGAATTCACCCAAGCGCCTTATGCGATCGCAGTCAATTCCTGTACGGCAGCATTGCATCTCGCTTACCTGGCGATGGGCATAGGCCCTGGTGATGAAGTGATTGTGCCGGCACAGACCCATGTCGCCACGGCGCATGCGGTTGAACTCGTGGGCGCTCGCCCCGTGTTCTGCGATTCCGAGTCACGCACCGGAAACATCGATCTCGATCTGATTGAGTCGTTGATCACAACGCGAACCAGGGCAATCTCGCCGGTTCACTATCTTGGGCTTCCTGTTGACATGAAGCGACTTACGGCGATTGCAATCACACGCGGACTTCGTGTCGTCGAAGATTGCGCGCTGTCGCTGGGTGGATATGAATCAGGCATTCACACGGGATTGCTCGGCGATTGTGGTGCGTTTTCATTCTATCCTGCCAAGCACATCACCACCGCCGAAGGCGGCATGTTTATTACGCGGGATGAGCAGCTTGCCAAGCGTGTATCTTCGGGTCGGGCTTTTGGAATTGACCGCAACATTGTCAGCGAACGGCATCTGCCTGGCGCATACGACGTCACCGCGCTCGGGCTTAATTATCGCATGAGTGAATTGAATGCAGCGCTGGGGATCTGCCAGTTGCAGCGGCTGCCTGAAATTCTCGCAAAGCGAAATGAAAACCACGCGAGGCTGACCGCGCTATTGCGCCAGATCGAAGAAATAGAGCTACTAAGTTCGATTCGCGTTGATGCAGTTAATAGTCATTATTGTCATGTTGCAATCCTGCGAGGACGGCTTGCCAGTCGGCGCGTTGAGGTCATTGAGCGACTCAAGCAGATGGGCG
>CAYXEY010000959.1:0-1728 GCA_964464105.1 uncultured Planctomycetaceae bacterium | reverse complement strand
CGCTTGAGCAGGCCCGAGAATATAAGGTCGCAATCGATCCTGCGCCGGTCATTGCGCCCGATGACCACACGTCGCTCTGGTCGGCTGATCGCAACGAGCGGAACCTTCGACCGCTTGATGTCGGTGAGCGTGAGTTCGGAGACCGGCAGCAACGGAGGGCAGCCGCTGCTGAGCCGCCTGTCAGCTGCCTGAGCGATGCGCAGCTACGTGTCCGTTGCGCTGATATCCGAAATCTCTTGAACCGGTGCGCCAGCGCAGCGCCGTGCGGGAGACGACTTGGTGGCGCTGAGCTTGACTGGGCCGATGCCGCCGATGGGATGCGGACGGCCTGTCAGCGGCAGTCGGTGGCGGGCGGCTGTACGGCCCACTGCCGACATTCAGTTTGGGAAGCGGAACGGGGGTTCGCATTGGTTATCAGCAGATGATATAGTCCACAACCGATGAACGGTCCCGACGCTGGCCTCGACACGCTCCTTGATCTGGACGGCAGCATCCTGGAGCAAGAGGGCGGCTACTGGATCAAGATCGAGGCGCGGCGGATCCCGGCGTCGGAGCATGTTCACCACGGCATCAGGTACAGCCTGACGCTGCACGACAAGTACGGCGCCCGAGTCCTGGGCTACGACAACGCACATGCGGTGAAACCGCCGAAGAAGTTCAAGTTCGCCGGGCAGCGCCTGCCCTACGACCACCGTCACCGGACTTCGAGCGACAAAGGCGTGCCCTACGCGTTCGAGTCGGCGCATCGGTTGTTGGAAGACTTCTTCGCAGAAGTGGATCGCGTGATCAAGGAAGCACAGCAATGAAGACCATCGTCATCGGCGTGATGCCCCAGGAGCAAATCCGGGCGAGGGCGATCGCCATCGCCAAAGGCGAGTACAAGCCCAAGCCGGGCGAGCCCAAGATCTGGTTCACCTCCATGAAGTCGGTGGCCGAGGTACTGAGCGACCAGAACCGAGCCCTGCTGAAGGTAATCCGGGAGACCAATCCCGATTCCATGGCGGTGCTGGCCAAGGCCACGGGACGACAGCCGGGCAATCTATCGCGCACCTTGAAGACGATGGCGCGCTACGGGCTGTTGGAGCTTCAACGTGAGAAGACCCACGTCAGGCCGGTCGTGAAGGCGACCGAGTTCCGGATCCTGGCGGCCGCTTGAGATCGCGTGCTCGCCTGCTTCGCGAAGAGTCACTGCTGTGTGCCGGGGCAGGGCGGGGCAGGGCAGGCAGGGCCGCCGCACGCCAATCTCGGCTACGCAAGCCGATCCGGCCCCGCCAGATCGTTCGCTGAGAGCGGTGGGAGGCGATGGATCTCGATCGAGGCCGTCAGCTGCATCGCGGGTGCGGCGTCGTGACGGTAAAAAGTTGGACGAAAAGTCGAGTCGGGACGATAGCTCAGACTGTTTGATGCCGGCCCTTCTCGGGCGCTTCAGTGACCGGCGCGGGAGCGTGTCGACGGCGTTTCGAGTCGCCCCGCGAGTCGATAGATGTCGACAGATCTCGAAAGGTCACTCTTCGTCGAATCGCCAGGAAACCCGCGCCAATGCCGGTGCCTTACAGGTTGACGGCAAGAATGACGGCAAAAGTCTGCGGGGCGGCGTCGAGTCCCTTGCGAATCAACAGCTTAGAAGGCTCGTTGATGATTGAGTGGGAATGAGGGGGCGTCGCGGGCTATCGCGGATTGCCGGCGTCTCGACAGTGGTGTTTGCGACCGCTGCGAATGAGCATACTG
>CAYXEY010000958.1:0-1730 GCA_964464105.1 uncultured Planctomycetaceae bacterium | reverse complement strand
TCCGCCGCAGTCGCGTTCCGGCGAATGACCGCCCGGCCGCGATCGATCGCGCGGTCTGCATAAAGGAGGAATCGATACCATGGCTGCACCGAATGCTGCGACGCCATTCAACAACGATCTGCCGAACTACACGAACATGCCGAAGCTGCTGACCGGGCAGAAGGCGCTTGTGACCGGCGCCAATTCCGGCATCGGCCAGGCCTGCGCGATCGGCTTGGCGCGCGCCGGCGCGGACGTGGTGGTGAATTATGTGGCCGGCGGAACCGACGAGGTGATCAAGGCGATCGAGGCGGAGGGCCGCAAGGGCATCGCGATCAAGGCGGACGTCTCCAACGAGGCCGAAGTCGACGCGATGTTCAAGCAGGCGATCGGCGAATTCGGCACGCTCGACATTCTGGTGGCGAACGCCGGCCTGCAACGCGACTCCGCGTTCGTCAACATGACCATGGCGCAGTGGAACACCGTGCTGAACGTCAACCTGACGGGCCAGTGGCTGTGCGCCCGCGCCGCGGTCAAGGAGTTTCTGCGCCGCGGCATCCGCAAGGAGGTGTCGGTCGCGGCCGGCAAGATCATCTGCATGAGCTCGGTGCACGAGGTGATCCCGTGGGCCGGACACGTGAACTACGCCACCTCCAAAGGCGGCATCCATATGATGATGAAGACGCTCGCGCAGGAGCTTGCTCCCGACCGTATCCGCGTCAATGCGATCGGTCCCGGCGCGATCCGTACGCCGATCAACACCGAGGCCTGGGATACGGCGGAAGCCTACGCCGCGCTGATGACGCTCGTTCCCTACAAGCGGATCGGCCAGCCGGAGGATATTGCCAACGCCGCCGTGTTCCTCGCCTCCGATCTCGCCGACTACATCACCGGCGTCACTCTGTTCGTCGATGGCGGCATGACCTGCTATCCGGGCTTCGCCACCGGGGGCTGACCGCAATGCCGGTCCCTGCCCTCGGTCCCTTTGCAGCGTTGCGCCGGCACTGGCCGGAATACGCAATCGAGGGCTGGGCGCTCGGCATGTTCATGGTGTCGGCGAGCGTGGCGACGGTTCTGTTGTATGACCCGCGCTCGCCCGCCTTCGACCTCATCGGGAACGCGTTCTGGAAGCGCGCGCTCATGGCGTTCGCGATGGCCGGAACCGCCGTCGGGATTATTTATTCGCCGTGGGGCAAGCGCTCCGGCGCGCACATGAACCCAGCCTTCACCTTGGCGTTCTGGGTCATGGGCAAGATCAATAGCGTCGATGCGGTTTATTATGCCATCTTCCAGTTCATTGGCGGCGTCGCCGGCTCGGTCTTGAGCTACTACCTGACCGGCGGACTGTTGGCCGACCCGCAAGCGAACTGGGCGGTGACAGTGCCCGGGCCGCAGGGGGTAGCCGCCGCGCTGTTCAGCGAGTTGATCATCGCCTTCATTCTCATGCTCGTCGTCGCCGTGATGCTCAATTCAAAGTTCGACCAGTTGATCGGCATCGTCGCCGGCGGCCTGATCTTTCTCTACGTGCTGTACGAGTCGCCCTATTCGGGGTTTGGAATGAATCCAGCCCGGAGCTTCGCTTCGGCGCTGCCCGCAAACACCTGGACGGCTTTCTGGATCTATCTCATCGCGCCTCCAACCGGTATGCTCACGGCCGTCTTCCTTCATTCGTACGTACTCGGCATTCCGGCCGCATTCACCCAACCGAAGCTCAACCCCAACTATGTGACGCGCTGCATCCACTCCGGCTT
>CAYXEY010000957.1:0-1731 GCA_964464105.1 uncultured Planctomycetaceae bacterium | reverse complement strand
GACTTGACCACGTCGCTGGTCAGCACGGCAAGACTCGCCTGGGAGCGCACGTCGAAGCCCTGGGCCTCCATTCTCCCCAGCAGCCGGCCCTGCTTGTGCCGGGCTTCGCCGAGCGCCTCGGCCAGGGAATCGACGTCCCAGGTGAAATCGGGCCAGCCGGGTTGTTCGTGGATGTACTTCATTTATTCACCGCAAATCTTGCGGTGATTATATCGTCTATTCGCCGCACGGGCTACGCTATTCGCCGCAGAATGTGCGGTGAATAGCGGACCTGCTGTTGAGACATACCGGCCATTGGCCGGTGCCACGATGCAACTGACCACCGCTGACGGCTCATGGCTCACGGCCCATGGCTCATGGCTGCAACGTCACTTCCTGCGAAATGACCGGTGCGCCGTTGTTATCCAGCACGCGCATGGTCAGCTTCGGCGGCTTGGCCGTGGTGTCGAAATCGAGCTGGCCGACGTTCACGCCGCCGTTGTAGGCCTCCACCCGGCCCGGGCTCTTGTGGGTCGGGCCATCGGTGTAAACGTCATTGGCCAGCGGGCTGCTGGTCAGATCCCACACGTCGGCCCCCCGCTTCTTCGGATCGCTCATGCGGATCAACTCCGCGAAGTGCCGATCGCCGGAGATAAAAACGACGCCTGTCACTTTTTTGTCCCAAAGCCAGTCGAGAAACGCGTCCCGCTCCGCCGGGAACTGCACGCCCCAGCTCTCATGCGGATGGGCCTCGGCAAGAAACTGGTTGCCCCCGGCGATCACCTTGAACGTCGCCTTCGACTCGGACAGCCCCGCCTTCAGCCACGCCAGCTGCTTCTCGCCGAACATGGTCTTCTTGTCCTTGGCGTTGTTCGGATCACGGAATGTCCGATCGTCGAGCATGAATACGTCCACGTCGCCCCAGTTGAATTTGTGAAAGCAGCCCGAGACCTCGCCGCTACCGTAGTTGTTCGGGAAATACATCATCAGCGATTCGAGGGCGATATCGGGCCACTTCCAGGTGCGGTCGCTGTTGTTCGGTCCATAGTCGTGGTCATCCCACAGGGCGTACGACATGGTGGATCGCAGCACCTTCTGCATTTCGGGTTTCTGCCGCTCGTCGTCGTAGGTGTCGCGGTACAGCTCGCGCACGGCCTCGCGCTTCTGAGGGAATGCGGTCGGCGGATTGGGCAGGTACATGTTGTCGCCGATGAACATGAACACCTGCGGTTTCTCGTTCGCGATCAGGTCCCAGATGGGCTGCTTGACGTTCTTGTCCTGATGCGAGCAAGAGCCGAACATCATGCGGTACTTGCCGGGCTCGCCCGGCCTGGGCGGCGCGGCGACGTCGCCGATGGACAGGGGCTCTTGCTGGCCCATTTCCTTGATAACCACCGCGTAGCGCACGCCCGGCTGATACATGAAGCGCGCCACGCCGATGTTGCGATCCGCGGCGTTGGTCTCGACATCGGTCCTCTGCGCGCCGCCTTCGAAGGGCTTTCCATCTTTCTCGGTGAGCGGACGGGCCTCGATGTGCAGCGTGCCGGGACGGTTGGTTTGCAGCCACACGGTGACGGCGTTGGAAGCATCGGGCGTGAACATTGGCCCGGCGAGGAGCGTGAGTCCCGCCGAGGCGGACGGCTGCGACGAAGGGACCGACGTGGCCGCCGGGCCGTCGGCACGCAAACTGTGTGGACGCGTAAAGAGCGACGCCGCAATCGCTAGACCTGTGAATCCCTTCAACCAGCCCAA
>CAYXEY010000956.1:0-1732 GCA_964464105.1 uncultured Planctomycetaceae bacterium | reverse complement strand
CGATTGTGATCGCGTTGCTCGCGGCGTTCTATGGCATCTACATTGCAAAGGCCGCCGTGGGCAAAAGCGCGGATCGTTTGCTCAGTCAGACGGCCCGGCCACCCTCGGTGATACATTGGGCGGCGCTAACGATCATCGCGACCGCGTGCATCTTCATCGCCGCGATGTTCACCGCGAACTCCACACTCATGCTGGTGCCCGAGGCATGGAAGCAGGTGCACGAGGGCCGTCAGATGGGCTGGAGCGTGCATCCCATGTTCTGGCCACGGCTGGCGCACAATCTCATCGGCTCGCTGGCCGTCACGGGCATGTTTATCGCCGTCAGGGCGCGGCTCAGCGGCATACTCGAACATGAAAGCCGCGTGAAAATGGTTTCGCTCGGACTGCTCATCGCCCTCATCGCCACCTGCGTGCAGGTCGCCGATGGGGTCTGGTTCGTCATTACCATTTTTCACGATGTCGTGCATGCCTTTCACGAGTTCACACCTGGCACGATCCTGTGGGGACTGGCGGTACTCGCCGCAATCGGGCTGATCGTGTCGCTGTTCCGCGCGCTTGAATACCCCGAGCGCGGCAGCGCTGTGTGGCTCCCCGCCGGGCTGCTCGCGTTCATTCTGGTCGGCATGTCGGCTGGTCGCGAGCGGGTTCGACTGGGCATGTTGCAGCGGCATGCCGAGAAGCTCTACACCGAGGCCGACGTGCGTCACCAGACGCTGACGCTGATTCTCTTCTTCATCACGCTGGCTGCCGGACTTGCGATCATCGGCCACATGGTCCGGTGGATGTTTACCGCCCGGCGAAACGAGGCTAATCTCCCCTCGTGACCGCCAAGCAGACCCCATCCGAAGATTCAGACGCCAGTCGTAACGCCGCGGCGCAGCCCCCGCCGCCCGGCGATGCGGCCCCACAGGTTTTTTTTGACGACGAAGACGATGCCCCGATTGAGGTCGAGGGGCTGGTCGACCCATATGCGGCCGTCGGCGGCGATGCAATTGCGGAAGATGAGGATGGCGACGAGGATGAGATTCTCTCCCGTCCGGTACCGCTGGGCGAGGGTCAGCCCCAGCGAGCCCAGTTGATCATTCGCCGCCGCCTGCCCGGTCGCCGCATCGACAAATACCTGCATGGCCGCTTCCGCAAGCTCTCGCGCACGACGATCCAGCGGCTCATCAAGCAGGGCGACATCACGGTCAACAAGAAGCCCACCAAGAACAGCTACGAGATGGAGGCGGGCGACGTCATCGATCTGGTCTTCCCACCACCTGAGCCGTACGACGTAACGCCCGAGGAGATTCCGCTCGAGATCATCTACGAAGACGACTACGTCATCGGGCTGAACAAGCAGCCGGGCATCATCATGCACCCGGCGAGGAAGACCCAGGGCGGCACGATCGCCAACGCCCTGGCCTTCTATGCCAACAGCCTTTCGCATGGGGACGATCCGTTCCGTCCCGGCATTGTCCATCGCCTGGACAAGAACACGACAGGCGTCGTAATCGTGGCCAAGACCGACGAGGCCCATTGGCGGCTGTCGATGCAGTTCGAACAGCGGACCACGCAGAAGACCTACATGGCCGTGCTGCATGGTGCGCCGGAGTTCGACGAGGACGAAATCAGCGTGGCCATCGGCAAGCACCCCAACGTGCACGATCGCTACGTCGCGACCGGTCTGGCCGAGCGGATCGGTGGCTCGTTTCAGAAGAAGCTCGGCAAGGAAGCGGTGACGCGGTAC
>CAYXEY010000955.1:0-1738 GCA_964464105.1 uncultured Planctomycetaceae bacterium | reverse complement strand
GGCGTAGCCGAAGACGGTCATCTGCAGCGCGGGGACTACGAGAACAAAAAAAAGCGTTGAACGATCACGCCGAATGTGGGCGAATTCCTTGAGCAGAATGGCGAGGAAGCCGTTCATGGGTGGTCATCGTACCGCATGTGGATCGCTGGCGATGCGGAATCACTTGGTGTAAGGCATGCCGACGTAACGAACGTCGGCATAGCATCCAATCGAATCAAGGCTCCGGGAAACAAGTCAGGGATTATTCGATGCCGAGCGGCTCATCAGTACGAAGACATCTTCGAGGCTCGGCGGGATGGGTCGCGCTGCGGCATTGGGTTCGTTGGGCGCGATGCGGGCCAGCAGCGCCGCCGGCGTCAGTGATTCGTCCACCAGCACATGCAGCGAATCGCCGAACAGCGTGGCATCGCGAACCTCCGCGACTGACCGCGCTGCTGCAAGAGATGCCGCCGGCGCTGCCGTGCGAATCTCATATCGCCGGGTGCCGGACGGGCTGACTTCGGGGAGGAGCTTCAGTTCCTCCGGCCGTCCCAGGGTGATCAATCTCGACGCATGGATATATCCCACGGAATTGCACCGCTCAGCTTCGTCCATGTAGTGCGTGGTGACCAGCATGGTCACGCCGCGGGCCGACAGTTCAAAGAGCAGATCCCATAGATCACGCCGCGCAACAGGGTCGATGCCCGCGGTGGGCTCATCGAGAAAAATGACCTCAGGTTCATGAATCATGCTGCAGGCCAGGGCCAGACGCTGCTTCCATCCCCCGGAGAGCTGCGCTGCGAGTCGATCGCGATACTGCCCGATGCCGGTGAGCTTGATGACCGCCTCCTGGCGCTCGCGCTGCTTATCCAGCGGCAGTCCATAGATACGGCTGTAAAACTCAAGGTTTTCGATGACCGAAAGATCGGCGTACAGGCTGAACTTCTGCGACATGTAGCCGATCCGCCGCTTGATCGCCTCGGGATTGGCGCCAATGTCGATCCCGAGGATCGTCCCGGTTCCCTCGGTCGGCCTCAGCACACCGCAAAGCATGCGGATGATGGTGCTCTTGCCGGCGCCGTTGGGGCCAAGCAGACCGAAGATGCTGCCGCGCGAAACGCTGAAACTCACATCGCGGACGGCGGTGAAGCTGCCGAATCGGCGGGTGAGGTGATCGGCAATGATGACGGCGTCGGACATCGGCCGTGCATCATAATTCAATCAGCGGCCGTCGAGCGTACCGATGATGTAGTCTATTCGAGAAATGCGAATGCCGGGGAGCCGGGCGCGAAGGGCGTAGGGAATCGTGCGAGCAAGGTTGCGGGCCAGCACATAGCGCGTGGCGGCGCTGGCTACGCGGATGGTCAGGCGTCCGCCCCGCAGGGATTCGACGCGGGATTCGGCCGTGAGAGCGGGCGGTACGACGCTGCGCCAGGCCTCGTCGACCTGGGCGAGTTTGCGGGCCGCCGCCGGGCCCATGCGTTCGTCGGCCATCAGCTGTTGGGCCACGTCACTGAGGGCCGCCGGCTGGCGACGGCGATTCTTGTTGAATTGCGACCAGAAGGCGCGCTGGGCATCCCGTCCGGCGAACTGCATGCCGTGGTTTTCGAGAATGGTGGTACGACGCGGGGGCATTAAACAGACATCCGTGTCAACACGCAACCGGCCATTGGCCGGTTTCACACTTCAGGCTACCCGGCCAGGATGATTCATCCTACGAGAGGTTCACCGGCATGACTACATACTTGAAGTCCGGTCC
>CAYXEY010000954.1:0-1742 GCA_964464105.1 uncultured Planctomycetaceae bacterium | reverse complement strand
TGAATCACTCAATCTCTATCGCGGAGCATTGGGTGTGCTCGAACGAACCATCCAGCCAGACGACCTGCGGCTTGCGGCAGCGCGGAATAACGTCGCCAACGTTCTTCGACAACAAGGGAAATACGACGAAGCCGAGCCGCTGCATCGATCAGTGCTTGCATCACTGCAGGCGCGATATCCGCAGGGTCATCCGTTTGTGGCGCGTTCGATGTGCAACCTGGCGAGAACGCTTTCGGCCGAGCGGAAGTTCGACGAGTCCATTGCGACTTATCAGGCAGCGGTTGCCCATTTGCGAAAGCTGTATGCCCCGAACGAGCATTTTGACGTCGCCGATGCGCTGGCTGACCTGGCCCGGGCGCAGTCGGATGCCGATCGCCATGCCGACGCGGAGACATCGTTGCGCGACGCTGCGACGATATTGAAGAAGGTCACGCCGGCGCGGCATCCGGCGCAGATTTCTGCGAATTGTCAGTTGGCTGATTGCCTGGCGCGGCAGGGTAAGTTCGAGGATGCGAAGGAACTCTGGACGCAGGCCCTTGCCGACATGACGAACAACCCCTCCGTCACCGCGGCGCAGCGACAGGCGCTGATCGATCAGGTTGCCGCGACTTATGTGAAGGCGAGCAAATCGGACGACGCCGCTCGATGGCGCCATCAGGCTGAATCGGCCAATGTGAGCGCAAGGTCAGAGGGCGGGAATAAGACCGAGCAGGGGAACAGGTGATCGGGAGATCGTCGCTGACCCGTTAGCGCTCAAGTTGAGTTGCGCTCTAGGCGAGATGCTTGATGGTTTCGCCTTTTTCACCGATCGCCTGCCCACGCCGCCATGGGGTTCATGTGATTACGGAAAGATCCCGCGTTCACTGTAGACCTTCTGCAGGCGGGCCAGCACGATGACATACGCGGCTGTTCGCCACGACGTCTTCAGCTCGCTCGCCTTTGCTTTGACGCGCTCGTAGGCTGCGACGATCTTGTGTCGCAACTGCTTGTCAACCTCGTTCAGCTCCCAGCTCTCGCGGCGTTTGTTCTGGAGCCACTCGAAGTAGCTCACGATGACGCCACCGGCGTTGGCCAGGATGTCGGGAATGACTTCGATGCCGCGGGCGTGCAGAATCGCATCGCCATCAGGGTCGGTCGGGCCATTGGCGCCCTCGGCGACCAGTTTGACCTTCAGCCAGGGCGCGGTCACCGCGTTGATCTGATTCTCCATCGCCGCCGGAATGAAGATGTCCGCCTGGGTATTCATGAACATGATGTGATCGGCAAACTCGCCGCCCGGGAAGCGGGCCACGCCGCCGCGGGACTTTGCGTATTCCGTCAATCGATCGACGTCCAGGCCGTTGGGGTTGCGAACCGCGCCGGTTACATCCTCGATCGCGACAAGCTTTGCCCCGAGGTCCGTGAGCAGCCGGGTCGTCCAGGCGCCGACATTTCCAAATCCCTGCACCATGAAAGTCGCGTTCTTCAGTGGCAGGCCATGGTCGCCGCACCAACACCGCACCACTTCGACGATGCCCTGGCCTGTGGCCTTTTCGCGCCCAAGACTGCCGCCGGATTCAACCGGCTTGCCAGTCACAATGTGAATGCAATTCTGGCGCTCGTGGGGCGACACCGTGGAAAGATAGGTGTCCATGATCCAGGCCATGGTCTGCGCATTGGTGTTCACGTCGGGCGCGGGGATGTCGTACTCCGGCCCAATGTTGTCGCCCAGCGCGAACGCAAATCGCCGGGTGATCCGCTCC
>CAYXEY010000953.1:0-1746 GCA_964464105.1 uncultured Planctomycetaceae bacterium | reverse complement strand
CGGCTGGCTGCGCCTATAAGGAAGTACCTATTCAACCGTTCGTTGTTGGTCGGGAGCCGCCGGCCAGCCGTGTTCGACCTATTCCGTTGAAAAACTCTGCTGAACTGGCGTTCCTCTTGTTGGTCTGAGTTTGCAGGCTACCGACGAGGGGAACGTCGCCATGATGGGGCAGCAAGCCGGCAATCAAGATCGCCTGTTCTACTCCTTCAACCTCGACGATCACGTTCCTCCCGATCATCTGCTTCGCGGCATTGACCGGTTCCTCGACCTCGGCGAGCTCCGTCAACACCTGGCGCCGTTCTATAGCAACACCGGTCGCCCGTCGATCGATCCGGAGCTGATGGTTCGGATGCTGATCGTCGGATACTGCTTCGGCATCCGCTCGGAGCGGCGTCTGTGCGGGGAAGTGCACCTGAACCTCGCCTACCGGTGGTTCTGCCGTCTGGGGCTCGAGGACAAGGTTCCGGATCACTCGAGTTTCTCAAAGAACCGGCACGGGCGCTTCCGTGAGAGCGACACCTTTCGTCATGTCTTCGAGGCGGTGCTTCGGCGCTGCATGAATGAAGGTCTGGTGGCGGGCGAGGGCTTTGCCATTGATGCAAGCGTCGTCAAAGCCGACGCGAGCCGCGCCAGTGCCGTCCCGGGTGAGAAACCCATCGACTGGCATGACGCGAAACGGGCCACCCGCGCTGTTCGCGAGTATCTGGCCGCACTGGATGGAGACGCCACGCAGGAGAGCGAGCGCAAGAAAATCTCGTTAACCGATCCGGAGGCGCAGTGGACATGCGCTCCTGGAGGCCCTGCATTCTTTGCTTACTCGACCAACTATTTGATCGACGTGCAATCCGGGGTCATCGTCGATGTTGAGGCAACGCGGGCGCACCGGACCGACGAGGTGAGTTCCACCAAGACGATGATCGAGCGGGTCGAACAGCGCTTCGATCTTAAGCCCAAGAGATTGATCGGCGACATGGCCTACGGTGCGGCCCCGATGCTGGGATGGTTGGTGCAAGACAAGAAGATCGCGCCCCATATTCCGGTGTGGGACAAAGCCCAACGGCAAGACGGCACGCTGGGGCGATCCGACTTCGTCTTTGATGCCGGGCAGGACTGCTATACCTGCCCGATGGGGAAGCCCCTGACCACTACCACGCGCGTGACTTCTGACGATACCGTGCTCTATCGATCGAGCACCTACGACTGTCAGGATTGCTCGATGAAGTCCAAGTGCTGCCCGAACACCCCCGCGCGCAAGATCGCCCGGAGTATTCACGAGGCCTCGCGAGACGTGGCGAGAGCACTCGCCGATACCGAGGCGTACCGCCAGTCGCGCAAGGATCGCAAGAAGGTCGAGATGCTCTTCGCGCACCTCAAACGAATCCTCAGGCTTGACCGCCTTCGACTGCGTGGGCCAAGCGGAGCGAAAGACGAGTTCCTGTTGGCCGCAACGGCGCAAAACCTAAGACGAATGGCGAAATGGCTCGGCGCGGGACCGCAGAAGATGACCGCAGCACCCGCATGAGCGGAAAGCGGAGAAGATCCGCGTTCGGAGACGACAAAGCCAGCGTCTACTTCCCGACTTTCCCGACCGTTCGGTAGCCCGGCCCCTCGCGCAAGCCGAGTTTTTCAACGGAATAGACCAACAGCGGACGTTTCTCGGCGGGATTCATTGTCCCGTCGATCGCTCCCAAGCCGCGACGAGAGCATCCGCCGCTCTGGCCACATCCGCGTCGCTCGTCATCATCC
>CAYXEY010000952.1:0-1759 GCA_964464105.1 uncultured Planctomycetaceae bacterium | reverse complement strand
TGCCTTCCGATGTCGCGAGATACCATTTCCCGCGCCACGCTTGTTTGACGCCGGCTGGGATTGGCGCATCTGCGAATAGTGCGCCGCCGTCGGCGGATTCAGGTGCCGCGTAGCTATTCGCGTCCTGCTTCCCGGTTCCGTCTTCGACAACAAGATCGCCATCGATGATCACGTGATCGTCGGTCAGATCGGATACGTTGACGATCCGCGCCTTGCCTTTTGTATGATCATAGACGCGTACCGTTGGTACCGCATAAGGATGCTCCGGAGCGAACGCCGCGAGCGCCTTTGCGATTTTGCTTTCGCTTTCGGATGATGCTGGCATGATCTCTGCGCCCTAACTCGGTTGTCCCGTGATTTCTTCGACGCAGCCAACGCGCATGATGTCGACGCCGTTTGGCGGTCCTTTGGCAACATATTCAGCCGCAACAGCGCGGCATTCCGCCATAGTCTCTACTTCGATGGGAGGTGGACCGTGATCGATGCCGCCAACGATCAGCCAGAGCAGCAGAAACACCTTCATGCGCCACCTTTGAATTGAAGAGAATGGCAGCCGCATCGCGGAGATGGGACAGGACGCGGCTGCCGAGGCGCAGGCGCTACGGAGACGAGCGCCGCGCAGACACTTAGCCGAGCAGGATAGCCATGTGCTCGGACTTGTTGGCGACAACGCCCCACACCAAGCCGACCTCATAGGTGACCTGGTGATACTGCCGATAGACCGCCACCTCGAAGGTGATGCCGCTGATCGGATCAGTCACCATCATGGTGTCGTCGGCAGCGTCACCGCCGGCCGGGCGAGCCGGAGGACGCGTGGCGAGAACGATCGCGTCGCGCGTGAACGCCATATTGGCCGCGTACGAGTTGCCGATCGTCATCTCGACAGTATCGGCAAGCGTCGCGCGCAGCCCCGGCTTGTTCAGAACAATATCGCCGGCAACGTCCGTGAGGCCGGTCTTGACGACGTACTTGTTGGCGTCGCCTGCCCAGGTCACTACGTCGCCGGCCTTAATGCCGGTCGTGTTAACCGTGCCGCCGTCCAGCGTGATGGTCGTGTCTTTGACCGCGTAGCCGGCCCCATTGTTCACGTCATAGCCGGTTCCGGCGCCCTTCGTGTGCGCCTTCACCTGGGCGGAGTCGTGAATGTCGAAGCCTTCGACACGGGCGACAATGCCGTTGCGGAGCAGATCGTCAGTGCCCGCTTCGTTCGCCTTGAACAGCACGGACTGCTTGCCGCGGATATTGCCCATCGCCGCCGAACCGATCACGAGCTGACGGCCCGTGCGCGGTGCGCCATTATCGTCCAGGATGACGTGCATCTGGGCAAAGTCCGAGAAGTCCCCGGCAGTACCGAACGGCGCAGTGCCCGCCGTACCATAGGCGCGAGACGATGCGACGTAGAGAGCAGCAAGGTCGGCTTCGATTTCGTTCGCGAGCGTTCGGAACGCCTGCTCGAAGCTTTGCTGCATGATCGGCGTTGCGCTTTCGCCAAGCGCAACCTCTTCCTCGCCGGTGATGTGGAACGGCACCTTGCGTGATTTCGACAGCGTGAGGTCGACGTAGCTGATGATGCGATCCGTACCGGACGAAGACGTGGCGGCAGGAGTGATATTGCCTGCGGCGAGCGCCGGAACGACCGGAGAGCGGACGGTCTGATTGAGACCGGCGCGCGTGGCCCGCGCATCGCGCGACACGGCGGGAATGAACCCGACGAGTTCACGAGAGACGACATCGATGGCGCGGTAAATGACGGGGTAAA
>CAYXEY010000951.1:0-1761 GCA_964464105.1 uncultured Planctomycetaceae bacterium | reverse complement strand
GCCTACGACGGCGACCCAGCGTCACAGAGCACCGACGAGGTGATCCTCGCCTACCCCGGCGTGCTCGCAGTCACCATCTACCGCTTCGCCCACCAGCTCTACACCATGGGTGTGCCGGTCATGCCGCGCACCATGACCGAGTGGGGCCATTTGCAGACGGGCATCGATATTCATCCCGGCGCGAAGATCGGACGGAGCTTTTTCATCGATCACGGCACCGGCGTGGTCATCGGCGAGACCGCCGACATCGGCGAAAACGTAAAGATCTATCAGGGCGTTACGCTGGGCGCGCTTTCCTTTTTGAAGGACGAGCGCGGTCGAATGGTCCGGGGCTACAAGCGGCACCCGACCGTCAAGGACAACGTGACGATTTATGCGAACGCCATCGTGCTTGGCGGCGATACGACGCTGGGCGAAGGCTCGACAGTCGGCGGTTCGACGTTCCTGACGGGCAGCATTCCGGCGGGATGCACGGTGGTCACCAGCGCGCCCGAGCTGAAGTTGCGTCAGAATCGAGCGGCGAAGCCGGCGGCTCCCGACGACGAGGGCAAGAAGTAGGTTTCGCTTTCAACCTACACTTCCAAACATGCCTACCGCACCGCGACTCGATCCCCTCCTCGAACTCGGCATCCCGCCCGAGCGAATGCCCCGCCATGTCGCCATCATCATGGATGGCAACGGGCGCTGGGCCCGCCGTCGCGGACAGCCACGCGTCTTCGGCCACGAGGCCGGCGCGGTGATCGTGCGCGAGATCGTGACGCATGCGGCGCAACTGGGCATCGGTGCACTAACGCTCTATAGCTTCTCAACCGAGAACTGGAACCGGCCGCTCGACGAAATCGCCCACCTTATGGACCTGTACGTGCGCTACCTCATCAAGGAACGCGACACGATCATGTCCAACAACATCCGCATGATCCAGATCGGCCGCCGCACGGGTCTGCCGGATGCCGTGCTCCACGAGCTTGATAAGACCGTTCGCGCATCAGCGAAAAACACGGGCATGACGCTGTGTCTCGCGTTGAACTACAGCAGCCGCAACGAGATCATCGACGCGGTGCAGTCGATCGCCGCGGCTGCGGCCGAGGGCAAACTTGCGCCGGAAAAAATCGACGAACGGCTCATTTCTGACCGGCTTTATACGGCGGGACTGCCGGATCCGGATCTATTGATCCGCACGGCCGGTGAGATGCGGGTGAGCAACTTCCTGCTATGGCAGATCAGTTACTCCGAACTGTACGTGGCTGAGGCCATGTGGCCTGATTTTCACGCCGCGGAATTCAACGAGGCACTGAAGGCTTTCGCATCGCGCGAGCGCCGCTTCGGCGGCATCGGTCAGAAGTTGTAGATCTGCAGGCGAATTCGTCTATACGGCAACCGGCAGATCATCGAACACCGGCGTCAGTCCCGCGAATGTGCGACCGGCCGCGTCGATCATCGCAGTCTGCTCGGCGTCGGTGAATGACTGCGAATCCAGCGCGGCTCGCCACGCATGCCAGCGCGGTTGCTGAGCCTCGCCATGCGGATCGAGGCTGGTCAACCCGGCGGGACCGGGGATCTCCAGAGCCTTGCCCAGTGCTTTCGCCAGAAACCGCCCGCCATTGTTCGAGCCTTCCATGACGTACCACGGTCCGACGACTGCGGCGGATGAACCCGACGAGCGGATGAAATTGACAAGCTGCTGCGTTCCGGGCGACGCTGGCGCGGGCGCACGGGTCCTCCCCAGGAAGGCAAGGGCAGAAATGATGCGCGGCGCGTGCG
>CAYXEY010000950.1:0-1761 GCA_964464105.1 uncultured Planctomycetaceae bacterium | reverse complement strand
GCAAAACTTGACGCTTGCTAGTGCGGAGCTGTTCCGGCGATCGCCGGATGAGTGTTTCGCGACGTTTGACGAGTTGTGGCGGCATTGCCAGGAGGCGAAGGCGAAGTCCGCTGAGCGGTGGCATCCGCCGTCCGAGATCGACCTGGAGGTCGGCGCGGGCGGACTGGGGCTGTCACTCGGTGATCTGGGTTCCTTCGGACTCAACGATTGGAGTTTTTCGCAACTCTGCTCGTTGGCCGGCGTGAACAAGGACACCGTGAACAAGCTGTCTTCGCCGACGGCGCGGGAGGTCTTCAAGGAGACTCTCCCGCACGGCACAAAGCCCTTGCAATTGCTGACGACGGGATTCGGCACGGACGAAGTCGTCCGTTCGATTCACGGCGCCAGCTACACGCGGCTGTTCGATGCGGACCTGCTTGCGATGGTGCGGGAGTTCGCGACGGATTTCCAGCCGCCGCAGGAAGCGGGGTTCGCGCCTGGCGGACAGCGGACAGGTAGCAATTCGCCGCCACAGGACGGAAGTCAGCACGCAGATGACTCGCCGCCGTTGGAAGAGCCAGTGCAACCGCGAGCGCGCGGGGGCACAGGGCTGTATCGCGGCGAGCAGGACATGTTCGTGTTCTTGATCGATCCGCTCGGTTGGACCGAAATCGGCGGCGAAGCCTTCGCTCCGGGATTCTTCCTATGGAACTCGGAAGTCGGCAAGCGGTCGATCGGTGTGCAGACATTTTGGTTCCAGGCCGTGTGCCAGAACCACATCGTTTGGGACGCCGTAGAGGTCGTGGAGTTCAGCCGCAAGCACACGGCGAATGTGCATGAGTCGTTCAGCGAAATTCGTCGAATCATCGAGCGTCTCGTTGCCAAGCGCGACGAACGCCGCGATGGATTCGCCCGCGTGATCGGCAAGGCGATGGCAGCGACGCTCGGCGAGAGCAGCGATGAGGTGTTGAAAATGCTATCCGGTCGGGGCATTACCCGTTCGGTCGCAAAGGAGGCTCTTAAGCTCGCTCAGGAAAGTGGTCGCTTCACGGTGTTTTCAGTTGTCGACGCGCTCACGCGGCTCAACGGCCGGATGAAGCACGTTGGCGAACGCACGGATGCGGATGTGAAGGCGGCGTCGTTACTCGCGATGGCTGTCTAGTTTTCAATCGGCGACGTTCGTCGATGATTGGTTTGAGGCTCAACCACCACCGGGCCTCACCTTTTAATTTCCTAGGCCGGACTCAAGGCTCTCACAGGCTTATGGCACATTCCTGCTCCAAGACGCCACAACGGGCATAGGGACTGAACATTTCATTTCTTGGAGGCGTTTGGCGAAATACGAGCAGCAGCAATTCGACTGGTCCGCAGTAGAGAAATCGCGACCGAGCGAGCCGCTTGAACACGCATCGGTGCGACCGGACATGGACTTAATTCGTTCAGAAGTCGCTCAGGAACTGGCGGATCAAGGCATTAAGTTCTCGGCGAAGTCTGTTTCGGCATCGGACTTTGCATTGTGCTTTGCGGCCCTGTTGCAGGTTGAGCCGGACGCAAAATTTGACAATCACAGAATTGCAGATTTCGCGCGGGAGGTCTTCGGACACTCAGCCGGCCACGCGCGTGAAGCCTTCGACGCGGCCGAAGCTGGGATGAACATCTACCTCCAGCGCGTAGGCCTCGATCTCGCCGACATTCCTGCTTCGTTCAGAAAATTGCTTTCATTGCAGGAGCGTATGCCCCGACAGAACAAGCGGGACCAGACACAAATCGATCTGCAGCAGT
>CAYXEY010000949.1:0-1764 GCA_964464105.1 uncultured Planctomycetaceae bacterium | reverse complement strand
CCGCCGCTCACCGGGGGCGATGAAATCGCTCACCTGGCCCTGGGGAATCGACGGATGCTGGCCCAGACCATTCAGGTCCCGCCCGCTGTAGGACTCCAATGGATTGTAAATAGCCCCGCGTGCATATTTGTATCCCGACGTGGGATAAGTGCCGTTGCCCGCGGGATTGTCGCCCGCGCCGAATTGGCTGTGGTTTTCACCGTAACTTGCAAAGCCGATCAGCGTACGGGTTTCTTCGGGGGGATCGACGAAATTCGTGGTCGTGTCGAAGCGAACCGTCCAGCCCTGTGCCTGCATGACGTTGCGCGTATCGCTGTAGTCGGAACCGGCATAGAACGGATCGCCCGAAGTATACAAAGCGCCGTTGTCCAGCGCGCCATTCGCCCCGGCCAGGGCCACGTCATACGAATCAAGCAGAATGATCTGAGTGGCCTTGTTGGCATACAGGTTCTGCGCCCGCGTGATCGACGCCTGCGCGGCCGCCAGGTTGGGACCGTCGATGCGGCAAACCAGGTACAAGTCGCCGGAGTTGAGAAGCGTCGCCCCCGCTCCCGTCGCCTGCCAGGTGACATTGGCGCCGAAATGCGACGCAAAGACCTTCTGGGTCTGAATGTTCGTGCGGGGAAACAAGTTGATTTCCGTCACTACCGTGTGATACGGGTTGTCGATCAGGTTGTCCGACTTGCTGTCCATGGCCCCGCCGGCCTCGCCCGCGTCCAGGTTCTGCCAGAGCAGCACCAGCTCGGCATCGACGGATGCACAGGTCGTATCGGCCTGTCCGCCGCTGGACGGAGGAAGGAACTCGGCAATAAGTCCACTCGGATTATCGCCGACCGTCAGGTTGTCGGTATCCCAGATGCGATGCGGGATCGGACGAATGAGCACGATTGAAATGATGGACTGCAGCTCCGCCGGGCCCAGCGCGTTGAGATGGTTGCGAATCGGCGTGCGAATCTTGGTGATGAAGTTCGCGTAGGTGATGTCGGGGACCAGCAGCGAAGCGTCATTCAAATCGAAGACGTGATTCGCGGGAATCGATGGATGTGCGGAGAGGTAAGAGTTCTTCAATGCGGTGCCATCCGCCGACGCCGAGTTGTATACGACAAGGACCTGCGCCTCGGTGATGGCGGCGCGAAGCGACGATGTCGAAAATCCAATCGCAATGATCGCCGCGAAGGCGACTCCGATGACCCGCATGCGCATGGCATGCGAATGCCGAGAATTGAGCATCTCTCCCACTCCAAACTCCCTCCGGTCCGCGTTATCGGCTCCCATTGCGAACCTCACCCATTCTACCCCGCCGCCGCGGCATTCTCGACTTTGCGGCGGCCGAAAATATGCGAAAAACCCCCGTCCGGCGTCGGATATCCCCCATTTGGGAAACTGTTCATGCCTCGATTGCGTGGTCAGCGTGCCCCCTGCGTGCCGCAATGCCTCCGTGTCTTGTTTTCTAGCAACTCTTAAGCCGCTGGCCCACGGGCTCGCGCTCTGGCGCGCTGGCCAGCGTGCGTAGCTGCACAAGATGCGACGGCGCATCCGGTGTCAGCGTGACGTGCACCGACTTAAACGCCGGCGTGCGCGATTCGGGATCGGCCACGCGCGGCACCAGCACATTCGCCTCGGGGCAATACATCGCCGTGTTGCCCGGACGGATCGGAAACGATCGTACGAGAATTCCCGGCATCGCACCTGTCTCGCTCCGCACCGTGACCGGCTGATCGACCTGCAGGCCCATCGCCGTGATGTCGTGATCATTCATGAGGA
>CAYXEY010000948.1:0-1768 GCA_964464105.1 uncultured Planctomycetaceae bacterium | reverse complement strand
AAACTCCAGTACTTCTCGATGCGGATGGACGCGCCGTCCCATATCAGGCGTGTCGCCGGTGGCAACTTCTCGACACCCCCAAACAGGGTGCGCGGTGCAACCGCATATCCCATCGACAGATAGTCCGCCAGCGAGCCCGCATCGAGCGTCGCGCGGATGTCAGGCAGCTCGAGCAACGCCTTGATCTCGGAAGCAAACGCGACGCCACCGCCGATACGCGAGAAATACAGGGGCTTCTGGCCGAAGCGGTCACGCGCCAGCAACAACCGCTGCCGTCGGGAATCCCACAGGGCAAAGCCGAACATTCCCGAGAGATGCTCGACGCAGCGCTCCCCGTGCTCCTCGTAGAGGTGCACGATCGCCTCCACGTCACTTGCAGTCCGGAAGCGGTGGCCGCGCCGTTCGAGATCGCCACGCAGCGCCCTGAAATTGTAGATTTCGCCATTGCAGACGACATGGACGGTCTCATCTTCGTTCGCGATGGGCTGGTGCCCGCCTGCAAGGTCGATGATGGAAAGCCGGCGCATGCCGAGAATGACCCGGTCGGCTTCGAAGTAACCCTCGTCGTCCGGACCACGATGACGGATGGCGGCAGCCATGCGATGCACGGCGGAGATGCCTGAGTCAGAGACCCCTGGACTACGGGAAATGCCGACAATGCCGCACATGCGTCAGGGCAGATTCCTGATGATCAGGGGCCCAAGCCTGTTCGTCACAGCAAGGGGCAAGTGTCGCCAGATGGCAATAGCGGCTGAAAACTTCGCGTTGCCTGGATTGAGTTCGGGCAAGTCGCCACCTTCACGCAGCCAATAGTGCCAATAGAGCTGTTGCGGCACTGCACCCCATTGCTTCTTGAATCGATACGGTCCGCTGTCTCTCGTAGAGCGCCCGAAGTCGAATACCGCATGACCGCTGGCACAGGCGTACTCGAGAATGCGCCAGTAGAGAAGCATGTTGACGCCGATGGCATTCGCGCGGCGCAGCGAAGACGCCCAGGGAATTTCGAGAGTTCGCCCGTCGCTCAAGACGAAACCCGCCGCGACTGGCACGCTGGCGAGTCGTACGATGAACAAGCGCGCCGCATCCGGGAAAGCCGCGAGAATCGCGCCGAAGAATCGTCGTGGATAAACAGGTGTGCCGAGGTCGCGCATGTTCTCGGCGAAAACCGCGTAAAAATGATCGAGCAATTCGGCGCCCCCCTGTTCGCAGGTCGCGCCCTCGCGTTGCGGTCGATTGACTTGTGCGCGCACTTTCGAACCGCAGCCTTTCCAGAGTGCATCCGGGTCGGCAGGCAGATCGAGCAGCATGGTGACCTTGTCGGTACGACAAGGCCAATCGGAACAGTCGCGCAACCGATGCCGCAGCTCCACATGGGACACACCAAGCTCGAGCGCGAGGTCGGCACTGGCCCGGAGCAACCGGGCGCCCTCCATGTCGCTCTCAGCGACTATTCCGCCATAGTTGAAGTACGGCATGGAAACGAGGAAGTCGCCGAACAGGCGGCTTTTCAGGCGCACCAAAGGTAGTACGCCGGTAATTCGATCCCCGGTGCGCGCGGCGAGGTAGTGAGTGTCGTGGCCGAATACTTCCCTCACTAGCGTACGCCAGCGATATCGATGGTAGAGAGACGCTTCCCGAGACCCGGCTACGAATCCGTCCCACTCTGCCGCTGAACTGTCCGTCAGGTGTTCAATCCGGACTTCCGCATCAGGAGACACCAAATACCTCGTCCATCCGCCCCCAGCGGAAATCCCGCAACAGCCGGCGC
>CAYXEY010000947.1:0-1768 GCA_964464105.1 uncultured Planctomycetaceae bacterium | reverse complement strand
CGGCGCGGGCGGCCCGGTCCACCGTCGGCGGGCCCTTCGCCTGACTCGCCCCGGGTCGGGCGGCTGCGCTTGCCTTCGTCGACCGCATCGGCAACCTGCTGGACGATGATTTCAATCGCCCGCATGGCGTCGTCGTTGCCGGGGATCAGGATGTCCGCGGCGTCCGGATCGCTGTCGGTGTCCACCAGGCAGACGGTCGGGATGTTCAGTTTGCGTGCCTCTTTAATAGCAATGTATTCGCGCTTTACGTCCACCACGAACAGCGCCCCAGGCAGCTTGGTCATGGTGCGGATGCCCTGGAGGTTTTTTGTGATCTTCTCTTTTTCGCGCTCCAGGACGCTGCGCTGCTTCTTGCTGTATTCGTCAATCTTGCCCGTGGACCAGAGGTTCTCCAGTTCTTCAAGGCGATTGAGGCGGGAACGAATCGTTTTGAAATTGGTGAGTGTGCCGCCAAGCCACCGCTCGCTCACGTAGGGCATTCCCACGCGCGAGGCCTGCTTTCCGACGCAGTCGCGGGCCTGTCGCTTGGTGCCGACGATGAGAACATCGTGGCCCTGCGACACAATGGCCGACACGAACTTCTTGGCGCGAAGCAGACCTTTGACGGTCTCGCGGATGTCGACAATGTGAATGGAATTCCGCTTCCCAAAGATGAACTTCGACATCTTCGGATTCCATCGATTGGCTCGATGGCCGAAATGGACGCCGGCATCAATGAGGCCGCGGACCAACTCCGATGACAATATGCACCTCCCTTTTTGGCTAAAGGCTGGGGTTCGCGAATCAGCTGACCATCAGTTGGTAGACGAAACCGCCGAAGAGGCAAGAATAGACGTAGACGGGATTTAGGTCAACTACAATTCCCCCGGGTTGATCCTCCTTGGGTTCGCCGTCGAGCGGATATGCACCGCGCAAACCCCGATCCCTGCTTGCTTTGCGACTTCTCGCGCCACAACTCGCTGCCGGTGGGCACACACGCCCATCACGACTATCATGCCCGTCTACGCCGATTCGTTGTGAACCTCGGCCCCCTTTCTCGGACGTTTCGCACCGGACCCTGCATGGACGCCCAGCACCCGCCTCGAGTCTTCATCAGCGCCGCCGAACAAAGTGCGGACGAACATGCGGCGGCGTTTATCACCGCCGCTCGAAATCTGCTCGGGCCCATCGAGTTCGAAGGACTCGCCGGACCGGCCATTCGCGCGGCCGGCTGCGAGTGCTTTCACGACATGACCACGCGCTCGGCCATGGCCCTGAAGGCGCTGGGCCGCGTGCCTGAAGCATGGATGATGATGAACCGGCTCAAGCGGCACGTGGCCACCCGGCAATTCGACGCGGCCGTGCTGGGCGATTCGCCGACGCGGCACCTGCCAAGGGCGCGCATCTTCCGGGCGCGGGGAATTCCCGTTTTGTATTACATCGCCCCGCAGACCTGGGCCTGGGCGCCGTGGCGAAACGCTCGCATCGCCCAGCGCGTGACGCGCATGGCCTGCATCTGGAAGTTCGAGGAGACTTATTTCCGCGGGCACGGCATCGAAGCGACCTACGTCGGCCACCCGTCGTTCGATCATTTTTTATCGACAACGGTAAACTCTTCGCGAGTCACAGCGTTACGCGCCGGATCGACGCCGGTTATCACTCTGCTGCCCGGTTCGCGAAAACACGTGGTCGACGAAGTGTTTCCCGGACAACTCGCTGTGGCCAAGGCGCTGTCGTCGCGCTTCCGCCAGCTTCGCTGCATCATCGTCGCCGCGAACGCCGGCGTGCG
>CAYXEY010000946.1:0-1774 GCA_964464105.1 uncultured Planctomycetaceae bacterium | reverse complement strand
CAGACCCTCGTAGCCTCGAGCGAGCAGAAGATCCGGGCGTTTGATCGCGTGCGCTCACTTGCCGCGGTTGCGTCTGATCCGGCCGAAGTGATTCGCGCCGCCATGGCGACACGGCCGGATGTCATCTGGCTGCTTGCCGCCAGCGACGTCGATCTTGAGCGATTGGCCGACCTTGATCTGCGCGGGTCGGGCGGTCCCGACGATCTGATTACATCCGTCAATGTCGTGACGACGCCCGCCGCCGCGAAGCGCCCGTGGCTGAGCGAATGGGCCGCGCGGCATCATGGGTCAGTCAGTGTGATCGAGTTGGAGTCGGCGCCCCGGCTGGCAGGCCACGGCACGGGCGACGAGCAATAGTCGATCGCAATCGAAACGCCGCTCGATTGGCCCGGCCTAATTACTCGACAGGAAGAACCGCATGTCGCACATTTCAGACGTGCGTCGCCGCACGTGGGACAATCCGGTGGACGCGCGATCTGATCGCCCCCGGCACGACGCTGCCCGGCACGTACAAGATCATGAGCAGGCCGGCTACCGCTTGCTCAACATCGTCGGCGTGGCGATTGCTGTTCTGGTACCGATGGCGGCATGCGCCTTGGTGTTTGGTCCCTGGATTGAGTGGACTCCCGACGGGTTTCACTATCTGGCCCTCGCGCGGCACGTCGCCGAAACGGGCAATTTTCCCGCGGAACGCGTGACCACGCCGCCGGGTTTTCCGCTGCTGCTTGCGCCGCTGATGTCGTCGGGGGATCTGCCGATTGCCGGGGTTCGCGTGCTGCTGGCCGGTGGATTAATCTCGACATGCGTATTGACATTTCTGCTCTTCCGCCGGTTGATCGGCGAGGGCTGGGCCATCGTGGCTGCGACCGCGACCGGACTGTCGGCAACGCTGCTGGTGCAATCCACCACGCTGCTGTCGGAATCGATCTATCTCCCGATGTCGCTGCTGGCCCTGCTTATTCTTACGCGGTGGAGCAAGAGTGGCCCAAGCGATTTCGCCGACCTGGCCACGGGCGGCATCGCGGTGGCGGGGGCTTGGGCCGTGCGCTCGACGGGATTGTTGCTCGTCCCGGTGGCGGCGTGGGCCGCATTTCGCGGCGGGGAGGGGTCTTTCGGCCGTCGATTCGGCCGGGCCATGATCGTGACGCTGATCGCAACCGCGCCGGTCGTCGCGTGGGAATATCGACAGAGCGCTTATGCACCCCGACATGGTTATCTCGACAGCCTGTTGCGACCGCGAACGGCATTGGGCGAAGGCCAGGCTGCGGCGACACCAGTTGCTAACGCATCCAAGGCAAAGCCCGACCCATCCGCCTCGTCGTCATTTCTCGACATGCAGATTGACAGACTCAAGCAATTCGGGCCAATGCGAATGCATGACTTGACCGCCGCGCTCGTGCCGCCGCACATCGGCTGGCGGCTGCTTTCGGGTGATTGGGCCTTTCCGGCGGCATGTCTCATTTCGGTGGCCATCCTGATTGCGGCGCTGCACGGATTGATTCGTCATGGTCGCCCCGCGGACGCGTACCTCATCCTGTACGTGGCGCTTCTGGCGGTGTGGCCGTGGAAGGAAGGCTCGCGGCTGATGATGCCGCTGGTGCCGATTTGCATCGGCTACGCGGCCTGCGCGGGTCGGCGCATGTGGGAGACGCGGGGCGCACTGGCGAAACCCGGTCGCGTTGTTTCTGTCGGGGCGGCTGCGTGTGCACTTGCGGTGATGTGCTGGGAGGAGAAGCTCACCGTGACGTCCCTGAACGGACGCGCACCGGTGTCT
>CAYXEY010000945.1:0-1776 GCA_964464105.1 uncultured Planctomycetaceae bacterium | reverse complement strand
ACCGCCGAGCAGCTTCGCCGCCGATTTCTAGGGCGGTACAACCCAATGATCCTGGTCGCGCAGCTTGACGGCCGTCCGGTCGGTTTCGCCACCGGTTTTGAATTAAAGCCAACCGTCTTTTTCGCGTGGCTGATGGGCGTGACGCCGGATGCCCGGCGCATGGGCATCGCCAGCCAACTGGTCGAGGCGATGTTCAGTTGGGCACGGGAGCACGACTATCGCTACGTGCGCATGGAGTGCCACAATTCGGCGCGGCCCATCCTGCATATGACCATCAAGCTGGGCTTCAACATCGTCGGCGTGCGCTGGGATGGAGATCATGCCGACAACCTCGTCATATTCGAGGCGGCCCTGGCCGACCTGCCCGAGCCGGAATGATCGCTGATCTCATTGCGGTGAAAAGCAACTGTCGGCGGTGAGTGCTTGCCCGCCCGGGGAATCCCGCGACAATGCTTGACCGGCGCCTTTGCCTCCTCTCCCTTGAGGGAGAGGGCCGGGGTGAGGGTGATTTCACGCCGAGTGTTATCGTGGACGCGTTCATTTGAAACGCGGTGGAGTCGACTTAATGACGGGCAAGGCCCTGGAGTTATGGCGGTTCCGCGAGGTCATCAAAAACTTCGTGGCCCAGGACCTCAAGGTCAAATACCGCCGCTCGGCGCTGGGTTTCTTCTGGTCGCTGATGAACCCTCTGCTGCAGATGATCGTGATGTCGATCGTCTTCTCGTTGATGTTCAAGATTCCGAACTTGAGCCTCTACATCCTGTCGGGCAGCGTGGGCTGGACGTTCTTCGCTTCAACGGTGGATGCCTGTGCGATCAGCATCATCGGCGCCGAGAGCATGCTCAAACGGCAATATTTCCCCAAGCTGGTGTTTCCGCTCTCCACGGTGATTCAGAATCTGATCACGTTTGCCCTGTCGCTGCTGGTGCTGCTCAGTCTGGTGGGGCCGTTCTGCGGATTTCGATTGTCGCCGGCGCTGCTCGTGCTCCCGCTCTCCTTTACCTGTATGGCTTGTTTTACGCTGGGTGTCGGGGCGCTGGCCGCCGTGGCCACAGTGCATTTTCGCGACATGCAGCACCTCATCACCGTGTTCCTGAGCGCGCTCTTCTTCCTGACGCCGGTCATCTATCCGCTGGATGACAAGACAATTCACCATCCGCCAGCTGCAGCGACGGCTTCAGCCGAAACAACCGGTGTGGAACTTGCGAATCGATCAAAAACCGCCGAGGGTCCGATCCCGGCCGAATACCGCAGGTATTTCAAGATCAATCCGCTGTTCAGCCTCTTGTCCATGTTCCAGCGCCCCATCTACGACCGGATGCTCCCGACCAATAAGGAGATGCTGGCGGCGGTCGGCGTATCGTTGGCGTCGCTTGGGATTGGATTGGCCGTGTTTCGTCGTTTCGAGGATGAGCTGATTTTCCGGCTCTAGGACGGCATGGACCAACACTTCATCACGCTCGACGACGTGCACCTGCGCTTTCGCATGTACTCCACGCGCCACCGCTCGATCAAGGAAGCCGTGGTCAACACCCTCGCCCGGCGGCGCTACGGCAAACCATTCACTGAAGTCAATGCCCTGCGCGGCGTGTCGCTGCACATCCCGCATGGCGAACGGCTGGGCATCGTCGGCGACAACGGCGCCGGCAAGAGCACGATGCTCAAGGTCATTTCGCGCATTTATCCGCCGACGTCGGGCACCGTGAAATACAAAGGCTTTCTCGTGCCGCTGCTGGAGGTAGCGCGCCCCCAGGGCCGTGTTGTTGAACAGGCAGA
>CAYXEY010000944.1:0-1779 GCA_964464105.1 uncultured Planctomycetaceae bacterium | reverse complement strand
TCTACAAGGGCAGGAACGGCTCGGAGACGATCAACGCTGGTGATCTGTTTCAGAGCGCAGGAAGCGCGGATGACGTGCAGGCGATGATGGATGCGTTTGGCGATGACAATGCGCTCAACGCGCTCGCTGCCGCCGTGGCCGGTCGCATGGGTTCCGAAGGCTCACAGCAAGCCAATGCATACCAGACCGTCCGCGAATCTGCGCTCAATCGCTCACACCCGGACATGGCGATGGATCCGATCTTCAGCCGCAGCGGCAATCTGCTGAAGGGAACCGATCCGATTTTCAGCACGTTTTTCCCGGGCTGTACGTCGACGGAAATTCCGGCCAACGGGGGCTCGGTGCATGTGCCTGATCCGCGCTACTGCAGCCGCGTCGTCGCTCCCTTGGAGCAATGTCAAATCACCCATGACTACGATGCGGGACTGCTGCGCATGGCGGGCGGGGAGGGTGGTATCCAAAATTGCGGCGAGGGTTGCCTGGACGTTTATGTCGGCAAGGTTGGCGACAACTACTGGGCGGGCAACTGCACCATATTCGAACAGGCCGTGCATTTGCAGATCGACAATGCCGCGGCGATCACCAGCGCCACGCTTACCCAGGCGAAGTGGGACGATTACATGCAGATTTTGGTCGGCGACCAGAAGGTCTGGCAGGGGCCGAACGACAATTTCCCGCCCGAAACAGGTGGTGCGTGCGAGCTGGGACGAAATTGGGATCAGCAATTGAATGTTGATCTGACGCCTCAGTTCAAAGAAGACGGTTTACTGAAGTTTCTGATACGAGTGTCCGTTACGGGAAACGGCGAGGGCTATGCGCGTATCCGAATCCTGTATGACACCACGAAAGTGGTCACGCGCGATCTTTGGAACATCAGCCCGGAATGCAACGCGCTGATCGACGGATTGTCCGATGGCGCCTGTTCACTGGCGAACCTGAATTGCCTGGATGGTCCGGGTCCGGAGGTTCCCTGCGTCAAGTTGAATGGACTCGATGTTTGCCAGAACCAGGTGGCGGCCTCTCCCATCGCGGGACTTTCACCGCTTTGCCGCCGTGCCGAGATCAACGGCAACTGCCGTTTCATGTCCGGCTCGCTCAAATGTTGGACCGATCCTAACGGCGTCGAACACTGCCCGAGGAATGACGGCAGCCAGCCCAATGGCTGCGTCCAGTTTGAAAGCAATCCGAAGTGCGCGTTCCTGACTTCTGAATGTTTGCCGTTTGCCCAGGGCGCATCCGGCCGGTGTTACGCCTTCGAAGAAAAATGGGACTGCGGCTACGACGTGGGATTGCCAGGCGGCACGACAACCCGGGTCAATTGCGACGGACCGATTCGGTGCATGGGCGGGGACTGCGTCAGTCCAACGCGCGAAACCAATCCGGATTTCGTCAAGGCGTCGGCCGCACTGTCGGCGATGACCTTCCTGTCGATGGAGATGAACTGCGCCGACGGCAATCCCGACAACTGCCGCATCTTCAGCGGCGAGGCCATGGAATGCAAGATGGCCCTCGGCGGATATCAGGATTGCTGCAATAGCCCGGTGAGCGTGGGATTGGCGGACTACCTGAAGCTGACCATGTCGAGCTATGACCTGGCGAAGAAGCTTCAGCTCGGCACCAAGCTTGCCAATGCCGGATTGAATGTTCCGGGTGCATGTAACGCTGTGCGTAACTACGCAAGTTCCACATTCAGTGCAATCACTCGTCCTTTTACATCCGCCTGGGGATCGCTCACGCAGTCCTATGGCGGTGCAGCGGTAGATGCCATCGAGTCTTTCC
>CAYXEY010000943.1:0-1786 GCA_964464105.1 uncultured Planctomycetaceae bacterium | reverse complement strand
TCGCGCACCGGGTTTCGCGAGTTGATCATCCAATCTCGAAACACCGGCGATCAGCAAAACGTGGTGGGCCCTCCTTTCGTCAAGTGAAAGTCACGGAAAGGCGAACGAGCGCGCACTCGAAGATAAGTCACCGTCGTGCGAGCCACATTCGACCAGCGGATCGGATTTTCGCAAATCGACACAATAAGAGTTGAATCGATCTTTATGGAGTCAGCAGTCCAAATTGACAACGTCTGGATTCCGAAAAGTCTGAACAGATTTCTTGTAAGGACTCATCACCACAGATACACTTCTGCTTAAGAGTGTGGAGCTTGGAGACCCAGGGTCGCCGACCAAAGGCGACAAAGCGTCGCGCATCGCTCTGATCACTTGCGCGACAACTCCAAGGCCCACGGATGGTCCCGATCGCATCGGTCACCCCATTCCGTCTTCATACTCTTAATTAGTTCAGGAGAAGAGCCGCTCGTTGAACGAGAGGATCTTTGTTGCGCTTTCGGAATTGCTCGCGCAATCGATGAGGGCGGGAAATCGCATTGATGTATGTCATGATCGGCCAAACGCGATCAGTCGCGCGTGAAGAATTGGCTGCCTGGACGAGTTTCGAATAACGGAGTAAAGCAATGATCAATTTGATGGGACGCGTGCGGTCAACGAAGAAGGGCTTCACGCTGATTGAGCTACTGGTGGTCATCGCGATCATAGCGCTCTTGATTTCAATTCTGCTTCCGTCGCTGCAGAACGCCCGGCAGACGGCCAACATCGCGGCCTGCCTGGCGAACATGCGGGAGATTGGAAAGACGGCCCAGTTCTACATTGACGACGAAAACAAGGCCACGATGCCGTGGCACCTTGGAGACATCTACGGTTCAGTTTGGCAATCCGAATTCGTTTGGGGCGGATTCTCGGCGCCACTCAACAACCCCGCATATCTGAATGGCGACTGGTATGTGGTTCCGACCGAGGTGCGGCCCTTCAACAAGTACATCGCCCCCGGCGTCGGTTCCAACAACAATACCGGCGGCGGCAACGGCGGCATTATCAAGACATATGTATGTCCGTCCGATCGTATTAACGTGGCGCCCCTCGTGGATAGCAGTCTCACCGTCATCCCGGTCGAGGAAATCCCCTCGTGGCAATACAACGGCAATAGTTACGCGATCAACTGGTATTGGCCGGAGGGTTCACCCTGGAATGGCGATACCACAGTCTACGAAAATTCGCCGGTCGCCAATCCTCCCTACAGGTTTCACCGGGCGGGTGAAAAAATGCTGGCCAAAAAACTGGGCGGCAACGCTGCCCGTTTTCCTCTCTTTTACGAGAACCACCTGAATGCCTTCATGTACCAGGCTCGACCGCACAGCATGGGCCCGACAGGCAGCGGTCTTCCCCTTATGCGTGGGTCGCACAACCGCTGGTCTGCCTACTCGATGCAGTTTTTTGACGGACACGCGGAGCACCGATTCATTGACACCCGCTTCACCGATGATGAGGGTCGAAATACCTGGGCAGAACGCGGGACCGAAAAAGGCTATTGAGTGCCGGCTGGCCAAGAATGGACGTCAAACAGGGGGCGAACATGTTCGTGGCCGAATATGTTGTCGAAATGAAAGTAAGCGTCTGAGTACTTGGGATTGGTCTTAGAAGCTGAACCAGACTGGGTCTCACTCATACCACGCCGGTCGCCATTGCTCGATCAGCTCGCAGGCCTCGGGATCGTCCGCCGCGAAGCGAGCGCCGACCAGCACGCCGCGCGATGAGACCAGGTTGTGGCACACCACGACCGGCA
>CAYXEY010000942.1:0-1787 GCA_964464105.1 uncultured Planctomycetaceae bacterium | reverse complement strand
CGACCGACCCCAGCGCCCGCGCGGCCGTGTGCGTGGAGATACTTCGATCCGGGCGAGCGCTGGTCATGACGCCCGATATCGTGCAGCGCGCCGGTCGCGGCGCGGGCGTTCGGATGTTTGGCCGTGTGGTCGACCTGCCCACCGGGCCTGCGTCGATTGCCATGCTGGCGGAATCGCCCCTGTTTTCCATGTTTGGCTACACGCGCGACAACGTCCACACGATGACCTTCAAGCCGCCGCGCATGATCGTCAGCCGCAGCCGCGCAGAGGGCGGACGTACCGCCGCCGTGCGCGAGGCGATGCAGGAGTGGGGCGATTATTTTGCCGAGTTTCTGCGAGCCGATCCGGCGACGTGGTTCCTCTGGGGTGACAGCCGCTGGACGCGGTTCTTTCGCGGAGATCCAGCGTATTCCTCGCCGATCGAGACGCCCGACGGGGGGAGACGCGTGTGACCGCGATGCTGCTGATCATGCTGGCGCCAGTCGCGATGTGGATCGTGCAGAGCACCGTGCTGGTCCGCTGCGGCATGCCGATTCGCTGGCGGCTGGATGCGGACGGAGCCCCGGCGATCGTACGGACCAGCGGACGCATTGCGACGCAGGTCATCTTGCTTGCCATCATCATCGGGTATCCACTGCTGAAGGGCCGATCGCCGCTGGAATACTACGGATCGCTCCTGCCGTGGGACATGTCCTCTCAATTCGCCCGCGGCGCGGCGTCGTCGACGCTGTTCCTGTGCGCGCTGTTTCTCGCGTGGATTGCGACTGATCTGCTGCGCGTGGAGGTGCATCATTCGCGGCGCAAATGGCTGCGGCGGATGCTGCTGCTGCCGGCGACAGCGTTGTTCGGCGCATTTGTAGAGGAGTTGCTGTTTCGCGGCGTCGTGATGGCGGACATCCTGGATTCGCACTCTCTTGGAGGACAGCCTGCTTTCGCGGTTGCAATTTCGACCGTCGTATTCACCGTGGCACACTATGTTCGCGCGGTCAAGCGGCGCTGGACCGTGGGTGGACACCTGGCGCTCGGCGTGCTGCTGTCGGTCGCGTTTCTGCGCACGCGATCGCTCTGGCTGCCCGCAGGCCTGCATGCGGGAGGCATCCTGCTTATCATGGGAATACGCCCGTTTGTGCGTTATCGCGGACCGGCATGGCTGATGGGGGCGAGCATTTTTCCCTTCGCAGGGGTGGCCGGCGTCATCGGGTTGGCGATGATGACGGCATATGTGTGGATGCGCTGATGGGCGAGCAATTGAACGCAGCCATTGATGCGAAGGATGTCGCGGTGCGGCTGACGGGGAGCCCTGAGCAGCTTGAAAAGCTCGGCTCGTATCTCGCGTCACGCGGCTGGTCGGAGGCCCGGCGGTTTCTCCCCAAGGATGATGACGAACTGAACGATCGGCTGTGTCGCGGCGAGTTTGCGGCGGTCGTGTTTGCAGCGCCTGAATTCGCGATGGAGATGATCTGGGCCGGTCACGGGAGCATCTGCCGATGGAATGCCGGATCGCGCGTGTCTTCGTTTGAAGTCGGCTTTGCGTTTGGCGCGAATCTGGAGGCAAATTGGTACAACGCGCTTCGGCGGATTGAGACTTCGTTCGTCAGTTGGGAACGTCGCCGAGGCCGACGGCAGTTGATCGCCGGGTGTATATTGACGGCAGTCGCTCTGGTCGCCATGGGCGTACTGCTGTGGAGTCGGGGTTAGCCGACGATATAGCGAGACTGCGCGAGGGGGGACTCGAACCCCCACGGTTGCCCACTGGATCCTAAGTCCAGCGCGTCTGCCAATTCCGC
>CAYXEY010000941.1:0-1795 GCA_964464105.1 uncultured Planctomycetaceae bacterium | reverse complement strand
GCCCCCGGCGCTGCGCGCCGCCAAGCGCGCGCCAGCTGCTGAAGCGTTCGGTTAGACAGCCGTGAAGGAAGCGCTTCCCGACTTCGCCGATGCCAGTGCTCGCTTCAGTTCATTTCTGCGCGAGCACGGTCATTGCGGCACGGTGGTCTGGGTCGAACCCCGCGACCTGGCCCTCATGCGCCGCACCATTCTGTTCTGCCTTCCGCCGTCAGACCTTCCGGCGCGCCTCGCTTACGCCGCGGCCGTTGCAGGGCTCGGACACGTCCGCTTCAACGCCGTGGCCCACACTCGCGAACTCATCCTCGCGACGATCCGAGTGCCTGGTTCGGAGGCCGAGGCGGCAGACCACTGGGTTCAGCAGCTCACGCTCTCCGTCGGCACGCCTCTGTGTGCGGCGCTACAGCTGCCATCTCGCGCCCTGCTTTCCCTTGCTCAGCGCGCCTTCCGGAAGACCGCGCCGCACCTCCCGTTCCTTCTCGGTCTCGAGCCCTACACTCCAGACCCTCCAGAGAACGCAGCGGCTGTCTAACCCCGGCGTGCAGTGGACTCGCTCCGCTTCGCTGCGCTCGCCACTGACGCCAGCGGTTAGACGGCTGCAAACACAGGCTCATGCCAAGCCATAAGGTTCTCGTAAGCGTCGTGCGCAGCGTGGCCGAGAGCTTCACAAGCCTCATGAACCACGAAGGCACCGACTACGTCATGGGCCATCTCGTACGCGCTGCATGGAGCAGCGGGGCCACCGACGTTCACGTCGACCTTCTCACAGGCAAGGTCTCCACCTCCGCACTCGCGGTCGCACCAGTCCGCGACTCCCTCGCATGGCAGGCCCATTTGTTCCCGGGCCTTGTCGCACGTTCTGGGTCGAGCATGGCATTCGTAACTTCAGCCTCTCTCCGGCTCACCGTTGACCCCACCACACGCCGCCCGGTCCCAGGCACTGCGCTATTCGAATCACCCTTCACATGCACCGTCGCCCTGATCGATGACCGCGGAAAGCCCTACACCCATTCCATCTCCGCCTGGTGGTATCCCGAATCGTGCGCCGTCTAACCCCGGCGTGCAGTGGACTCGCTGCGCTCGCCACTGACGCCAGACGTTAGATGCCATCGAAAGACCATGCCTATTCAGCTATCTGATGCCGACCTCCTCGCACGCCTCGCGGTCTCCGAAGATCCCTTCGTCGAGCGAAAGACCGCCGGTGACGTAAACGACGTCCTCAAAGTCGCGGTCTCGTTCGCGAACTCATTGCCCCGGGATGTTCCTGGCGTCATCTTCCTCAACGTCCGCGATGGCGGCGCGATACAGCCCGACGTCGATCTCGATCAACTCCAAAAGAAGGCCACCGAGCGCCTCAATCGCGCCTATCCACCTCTACCGGTGCTCTTCAAGATCCTGGTCAAGGACCGCCTTCAGGTTCTCTGCCTCATCGTCTGGGGCAGTTCCGACACTCCCCACTTCGCGGGTCCGGCGTATGTTCGTACTGGCTCTCAGTCCATTGAGGCATCGGCTTCCCAGTTCAAGGGTCTCGTCGCTCGACGGCTCTCGCAGGTGGCGGAGATCCTGCAATGGCTCGGGCAGGAAGTGACGATCGAGCACATCCGGTCCAACGCCAACGGTTTCGTCTCCCGATCTTCCGGCCAGGCTCAGGTGGTCATCGACGGCTGCAATCAGTTCTACGTGACCCTGCGCTTTCCTGATCACCTTCAGTCCGTAACGTTGGACCGCGTATTCCTCGGATACGACCACGGTCGCAATCGCCTACTTCTCGAGCTCCGGCAATAGGCATCTAACCCGG
>CAYXEY010000940.1:0-1806 GCA_964464105.1 uncultured Planctomycetaceae bacterium | reverse complement strand
GGCCGCGGCAATCATGAACGTGCCGGCTTCGATGCGATCAGGGATAACGGTGTAGTCGCAGCCGTGCAATTGCTTCACGCCGTGGATGGTGATGCGCGGGGTGCCCTGTCCGATGATCTGGGCGCCGCAGGCGTTTAGATAATTGGCGAGATCGACGATCTCCGGCTCGCATGCAGCCATTTCGATGACCGTCGTCCCGTCGGCGAGCGTGGCGGCCATCATCACGTTGGCGGTGCCGAGCACGGTCGAGCCGAACGGACCACCAAGGAAGACCTCCGCGCCTTTCAGTCGCTTGGCGCGGACATGGATGTCTCCGCTGACAAGATCGACCGTGCTGCCCAGGCATTTGAAGCCCTGCAGATGCAGATCGATGGGACGGTCGCCGATGTTGCAGCCGCCCGGCAGGCTGACCTGGGCCTGGCGGCGCTTGGCCAGCAGGGGGCCCATGACGCAGACGCTGGCGCGCATCTTGCGAACCAGGTCGTACTCGGCGGAGCAGTTCATTTCATCCTGCACCTTGAGGTGCAGCGCGCCGCTGTCGTCGCGATGCACGCGAACGCCAAGCTGCTCCATCAGGTGAATGAGATGCTTGACGTCTTCAAGGTCGGGCACGCCGCGCAGGGTGGTTTCACCCTCGGTGAGAATGGCGGCGGCGATGATGGGGAGTGCGGCGTTTTTGGAGCCGTTGACAGCGAGGGTTCCCTTGAGTCGGGCTCCGCCGTTGATGAGGAAATAGTCCACGGTGCATCCTTGTCGTGGCGAGGCGGCGGGGCACATTCGATGCAATGGGCATCGCGGCTCCGTCCGCGGTTTTCGGGGGCGATTATAGCGAACGGCGGGGGTAATGGGACGGTGTAAATCAATGGCGGGCGAGCGGCCGGCAGCACACCCAAGGTGCTACAGACGCATCAAATGATCGAGTATGCTTGGCGGCGAAAACTCACACGGCGAGAGCATGGCCGCCAACGGCCGCGGCCATGCCACCCCTAAATTGGGCTTGATACTCGAACAAAGACATGCCGACGCAACGGCCGTCGGCATGGCACCCCAAAATAGTAAGGACTCAAAATGGCATTGAAGGATTTCATTCACGGTCGGGCGATTGAACTGGGCAAGGACGCCGTGCGGATGACGACCGCCTCGGGGTCGGGGCATCCGTCGAGCGCGTTGTCAATCGCGCACCTAGTGGCCACCCTGATGTACGACGTGATGCGCTGGGATCCGGCTGATCCGTGGAACGCGGGGGCCGATCGGTTGGTGCTGTCGGAGGGGCACGCGGTTCCGGCGGTGTACGCTGCTTATGCCGATCTGGGCGGCGTGGTGGGGCGGGACAAGTCGCAGGCCCGGGTGCTGTCGAAATCCGATTTACTCACGCTGCGCGAGGCGAAGAGCGTGTTGGATGGGCATCCGAACCCGGCGGAGGGCTTTCCGTTCTTCGATGCGGCGACAGGGTCACTGGGGCAAGGGCTTTCTGTCGGCGCGGGGCTGGGCCTGGCGGCGCGGCAGCGATCGAGCGATAAGCAGATATATGTCTTGATCGGCGACGGCGAGAGCCGTGAAGGTCAGATCTGGGAGGCCATGGACTTCATTGCCGACCACAAGTTGACGAACGTCGTCACGATCTTCAACTGCAATGGACAGGGCCAGGCTGATTACGTTTCGAAGCAGCAGTCGCCCGAGGCGCTGGCCGCCAAGGCGACGGCGTTTGGATTCGCGACGGCGGTCATTGACGGACACGATCCCGATGCGATTAAAGCAGCGATCGGCAACGTCTCGGGTCGTTCGAAGCCGCTCGCGGTGATTGCG
>CAYXEY010000939.1:0-1808 GCA_964464105.1 uncultured Planctomycetaceae bacterium | reverse complement strand
CGGCTTCGCTCCTGAAGGGGCTATATACCCGCAGCGTGCCGGTGCCGGAGCTGCTGCCGAGCAGCTGCAACAGTTCGCCCAGGTTCAGAAAGCTCAGTTTTCCGGCAACATCAAGCTCGCTCGCCATAGCGATAACATTGCGGTGGATTCGCGTCGTTGCGTCAGGAACATCCGGGGGTTCTAGAAGTTCAGCTCCTGCTGGAGTTTGCGCAGCACCAGCCGGAGGCACTCCTGCAGCGTCTTTCCAACGCCTTTGCCGTTCAAGGCCGCCGCCGGCAGCGCGGGGGCCTTCAGCTGCCGGTTCAGCTCGTGGGACATCTGTTCCAACGACATCAGCGGTATGTCGGCCTCGGCCAGGTCGCGTTTGTTGAACTGCAGCACCAGCGGAATTTTGAAAATGCTGAGGTTGTAGTCGCGCAAATTCTGATGGAGGTCTTTCAACGCCAGCATGTTCTGTTCACGGCGGACCTCCAGGGAGTCGGCAACGAAGACCACTCCGTCCGCGCCTCTTAAGACCAGCTTGCGGGTGGAGGCGTAACGCACCTGCCCCGGCACGGTGTAAAGCTGCACGCGCACGTCGCAGCCCTTGACCTTCCCCAGCTCGAGCGGCAGGAAATCAAAAAACAGGGTGCGGTCCCCTTCGGTGTCGATCGAGATCATTTTCCCCTTTACATGCTGGGAAAAAGTCTTGTGGATGTATTCCAAATTGGTGGTCTTGCCGCAGCGCGCCGGACCATAGTAAACAATCTTGCATTCGATCTGGTGCTTCTTGAGATTCACGACTGCCATTTCGTCATCATATCACAAGCCTTCGTGAGCGCAAAGCAAAATCCCGCCCGCAGGCGGCCGCTGCCATATTTCAACCCGTGAATTCTATTGACAATTGCATGAATTGTGGTAACGGGAAAACAGTCCGTGGCCCGGTCGCGCCCGAGCACCGAAGGCCCGGATTCCGTCTCAGGTCCGACATCCGCAGGCGGCATCGGGTCCGCGGCACCCGGCCTGGCCTGAATCAACTCATATCAACGGCCGTCAAACGAAGGAGATCGTTCATGAACAAGAAAGTCACTGTCATCGGGGCGGGCAACGTCGGCGCAACGGCCGCCCAGCGTTTGGCCGAAAAGGAACTGTGCGATGTGGTACTGGTGGATATCATCGAGGGCGTCCCCCAAGGCAAGGCGCTGGACCTCGCCGAAGCGGCCCCCATCGAAAAGCATGACGCCCATCTGGTCGGCGCCAACGCCTATGACGCCAGCGCCGGATCCGATATCGTCATCATCACCGCCGGCATTCCGCGCAAACCGGGCATGAGCCGCGATGACCTGCTCAGCACCAATGCCGGCATCGTCAAGAAGGTGACTCAGGAGGTCGCCTCGCGCTCGCCCAACGCCACGCTGATCATCGTGAGCAATCCGCTGGACGCCATGTGCCATGTGGCGTTTGAGGCCAGCCGATTTCCCAAGCAGCGCGTCATCGGCATGGCCGGCGTACTGGACTCGGCGCGTTTCCGTGCGTTCATCGCCATGGAGCTGAACGTCTCGGTGGAAAACACGCATGCCTTCGTTCTGGGAGGCCACGGCGACACCATGGTGCCCCTGCCGCGTTACTCGAGCGTGGCCGGCATTCCGATTACGGAGCTCATGACGCCGGAGCGCATCGCGGCGCTGGTGCAGCGCACCCGCAACGGCGGCGCGGAGATCGTGAGCCTGCTCAAGACCGGCAGCGCCTATTATGCGCCGGCATCGGCCGCGGTGGAGATGGCGGAATCCATTCTCAAAGACAAGAAGAAGGTCCTTCCCTGCGCGGCC
>CAYXEY010000938.1:0-1814 GCA_964464105.1 uncultured Planctomycetaceae bacterium | reverse complement strand
GGCAAGGGATGCGCGCACAAGCGCACCCGCCAACGTCAATAGCTGAGGGCGCATGTCAACTCCACGCCTGTCCGATGAGAAATGCCGGGAGGCGGCGGAATGCTTTCGCCGGAACGGCGGAAACTACGAACACGCGTCCCGCGAACTAGGGATCGCGCGGTCGACGTTCCAGAATCAGGTGAGACGCGCCGCCGAGCGCGGGATGCTCGGCTATGCTCCCGTACTTCCCGGCTATGCCGTGACAGAAACGGCCGTCCAGCGCGACGCGAGGGGAAACGTACAGCGCGAGTGGGTTCGGCAGAAGCGCGAGCCTGGGGTCGAATTCAAGCCGCCTGAAGGGCATCTGATCAAGGGCATTTCTGCCCTCGTTGACCCGGAAGGGCGGACGATCGCCCAATGGGTCAAGACCCGCGAAGATGCGCAGCAACGAACTGCGCTAATCGAGGCGATCAAGGAAGAACTGAAGAGCTATAAGCCAAACGCAAAGCCGATCATCGTCCCGGCAAATTCCGTGAAGGACATGGCAACGGTCTATGCCATCGGGGACCATCACCTCGGGCTCTATACATGGGGCAAGGAAACCGAGGGGCCGGATTACGATCTCGCGAAGGGGAACAAGATACTACGGGAGTCGATGGAGGCGCTGGTTGCCGGCGTGCCGTCCGCATCAACCGGAATCGTGCTCAATCTCGGTGACTTCATTCACGCGGACAACCAGCAGAACAGGACGGAGCGCAGCGGCAACGCGCTTGATGTTGATACGCGATACGCAAAGGTGCTTCAGGTCGGCGTCGGGCTCCTGATCCATTGCGTGGAGTTGGCGGCGCGCAAGCATCAGAAGGTAATTGTGAGGTGCCTTCCAGGCAACCATGATCCGCATACGGCGCTCGCGCTGTCGATAGCGCTGGAAAAATACTTCAGCAAAAGCCCGCAGATTGAGATCGACTGCTCGCCATCTCCGTTTTGGCATTGGAAATTTGGCAAGGTATTCATCGCGGCCAATCACGGCGACATGGTGAAGCCGGCCGATATGCCGGGCGTGATGGCAGCGAAGTGGCCGAAGGAATGGGGCGATACGAATTTCCGCTACGCCTACTTCGGGCATGTGCATCATAGGAGCAAGGGCGGCGGCGAGGCGCACGGCGTCATTTGGGAGACGTTTCAGACGCTTTCCCCGCGCGACGCATGGCATGCCGCTTCCGGATATTCGGCCGGACGGTCAATGACCGCGATCACGCATCATCGCGAACGCGGCGAAATCATGCGGCATACGGTGCAGGCCGGACTCTGATGGAGGCTGATATGGCCGATGCAGAGGAACACGAACTTGTTCCGGAACATGGCGAAGACGAAAAGGCGCAGCAAGACGATTCCTATCCATGGGCCGCTGGCGATCCGGATCAATGTCGCCGCGCCTGGATATTCGAACGCGCGGTGAACTCGGAAATCGCGGTCGACGCGCAGATGCAGTATATGGCGGCCGTCGATCAATGGATTAAGACGGGCAAGATAGATCAGGCGGAAAAGACGCCGAAGCTGAAGGCTGTGAAGTAAAGTGCCCGTTTCCAATCTCCAATTCGCTGCCGATATCGAGCGCTGGGCAGAGGCAACAGAAGCAAAGCTTCGGGCGATCTTTCGCATGTCCGCGCAAGACGTGATCGAGGTCATGCAAGAAGTCGGTCCGTCGAAGACCAACCCGGCAAGCACAGGAACCGGCCGCATGCCGGTCGCAACCGGGTTTCTTCGCGCTTCGCTCAAAGTGCAACTGAATGCGGACCCGCCGCCTGCGAATATCGCCAATCCGAATCCTGATG
>CAYXEY010000937.1:0-1817 GCA_964464105.1 uncultured Planctomycetaceae bacterium | reverse complement strand
ATCGCGAGCGGGGTGGCCGCCGCTTGTTGTTTCGAGATTGACGGCGCGGCCATCGGCGCCAGTGTAGCGCACGAAGACATGGTGCGGCGCCGTCGCCAATCCGACATTGAGACCGAGTCTGTCGGCGAGGATGAGAAACAGGATCGGCATGGAGACGCAGTTGCCGAGCCGCGTTCTCACGTATGTTGCCAATAGTTTGTTGTTGATGTCGTGACCTAAAGGGTCGCGCATGTCGTATGCGAATGGCCGGTCATCATTCCAGACGCCGCGTTGATAGATGACGGTTCTGATGGCGGCGAGTTTGCGAGTGTCAACGGCGTTGGTTCCGGCGAGTTCGCGCGCGGCTGCGGTCAGCCTATCCAAAGTACGCGGTACTTCTGCGTCATTTGCGACAGAAGGACGTATGAAAGCATCAAACGCTAACTTGGCTTGAAGATAGTCCAAATTGGCATCGGGGACGTTCAGCGCAGTGCGAACGACGGCCAAGGCGTCGGATGGACTCTGCGGGAAAGCTCTCGTTGCGGACGTGCAGGCCACGAAGCCAGCCGAAAGCGCCAAGAAAGTGCGGCGGTCCAACCGAGTTCCCCGCAATCAAGGCTGAGCTTCTGACGCCGAGCGAATGAGTCCCGACTGTGATCTGCAACTTGGCTCGGACTGTGGAATCAGCTGCAGTTCGCCACTGCGAACGTTCCAGGTGCTTTGAACGATCCCAGCGTCAGTCAACGGCGTGCCTTCCGACCTCCGGAGGTTCGGTGCTCGCGAGCACGGGAAATACACGGCCTCAAACAGCACGCATTCTCCCTCGCGCAGGTCGGACTCAAACCAGGGCCGCACTCTGACATCCGTGGAAAGAGTTTCGCCGGCACCGATCTCCAAAACTCTGTCGCCAGCGGGGAGCACATCGCCACTGCGCTTTTCAGTGCCGTCTGCGCCGAACACACGAAATCCTAGAGCATGATCTGGTGTCGGGAAGTCGGCAGCCCAAAAGCACATCGCTTCGGCCCCGGTGTTACGCAGATCAAGCCGAATGGCCTCGTCCGCTATTTGCGCTCGTGCCTGCACTACTCGAAGAGGTGCGTCGACCTGATCCACGCTTGGGCCACCTTCGATGTCCCACGTTGCCTGGTCGCAACCCGCGCAAAGAGCAGCCCCAACAGCCAATACTTGGAAAAGAGAGGCATTCCTTACGGGCATGTGCTTGACATTGGTTGAACGGCACACCGGAGGGCGTCGGCTTCGTTTAGCGTGGCGCCAGTCCCGTATATATCTCGATATGCTGTGATGCCTGCGGCACCGTAAGCGCCATAAAAATAACGACTGTAGCCGCCGCCAGGGGCTGGAATTCCAAATGAATAGTGTCTTGGCATGTTTGCGCCGCCGTGACCGCCCTCGTGAATCAAGCTGCCAGCTCGTGCCTGCGCGCCGCGCTCCCTTCCGCCGCTGCCAAAATACGAATCATAAATATTGACGGTGTTGGCTCCGGGGGCCGGAACTGAAGCATAAGCGTCGCGTGAAGGCCCCGCTAGGACTGCCTGGGTATCCGGTGAGTCGAGCCAATCCGCTGCCGCGCCGGCGGCTTCTGCTACTTGGCTAACGTTTTCCGCTGTTGCCGATCCTCGTCCGTATACGCTCTCGAAAGCCCGCTGGGTTTGTCTTTGCTCACGATTCAATCGACCACCGGAGCTGAGCGCGCCTGATAGATTGTTGAGTCTGCCTTGCGCCCCGCGCAGTTGAGCGGAGGCCCGTTCCGCGTCTTGCACAACGATGTCGCACTTAGCTTGACCTCCCGCGTCGCTTGCTGAACAGGACAGCAGGCC
>CAYXEY010000936.1:0-1823 GCA_964464105.1 uncultured Planctomycetaceae bacterium | reverse complement strand
TCAATTTTTTGAGATACTTTTTTGTTATACTGTCTGGATTTGATCCTTCCCAATCGGCCGTGGTTGATGTCCGTTTCGCCCCTATGCTGCTCGGGCGGCAAGGCATTGATGATCGTTGCGTCGCGCGTGTCGATCGCTGCGAGAACCTCGTGCTTGCTGGCGAACGAACGCACCCTGGGCCTGGCGGTCAGGTTCCCGGGAGCATAGGAGGAAGGACGATCGTCGACGGCCCCCCCCTCGCGCTTCCATTTCTGGTATCCCCCGTCGAGGACCAGTGCCCGATCGAATCCGATGGCGTGAAGCATCCACCAGACGCGCGTTGCCCACATGACCTGACCGGCGCTGTACAGGACGACGATCGAATCGTCGCTCACGCCGTATGCCGCCATGCGGGCAGCGAACAGATCGGCGGGCAGCATGGTCAGCCTCAGTCCGCTCGTCTTGTCAGAGAGCACATTGGGAATGTCGAGAAATCCCGCGCCCGGGATATGCTCCTTTCGCCAATCTGCCTCGCCGGTAACCTCCCGGAACGTCGACACCGGATCGCGCACGAGATACGTGCTGCAATCGAAGATTCGCAATTGCGGATCCCAGAGCCTCTGCCGAAGCTCGCCAGTCGAAATCAGCATCTGGCCAGCAGTGCTTCGGCCGGAACTCTTGGTCATGGATTGCCCCAGGATTTAAACATTCGTTTGACTTGATGCCATGATATTGTCGGACGCCTTGCCGCGCAACCGGTCACTTATTTCCTTATAATCCTACCGTTGCCGAGTCGCCCTGGCCGCGACGAGCGAACGATGCAAACAAACGTTTGTCTGCTGCGTTAGGGCGGCTTAGTATAGCCGGCGACTGAATCGGGGGGGACGACGCCCGGAGCATCCGAGCAGGCCAAGTCCCTCGCCAAGTCGGTTGACGCGCGACGCCAGGGCCGCTCCCGGGTGCCTCCACATGAGGCACGCCAACACGCAATGCTGGGCTGCACGGGCTCGCCGGGGGCGATCGCCTTCGCCTCGATTCGGTCCCAAGTGGATCGGCGTTAGACGTCGGGACACTTGGTGTGCGATAGGCACGTAGCCTCGAGTCCATAGGAGCAGATCGAATGAATGTCGTGCTTACAGGTGGTGCCGGGTTCCTCGGATCGCGCGTCGCCCAGGAGCTGCTGGAGACCGGAACGCTCTGCGATTCGTCGGGCGTGCGACGGACGCTGCGCACCCTGACCATCGTCGATCTGGCCGCCCCGATGCAGGCGTGGGCGACTGACCCGCGTGTCCGCATCGCGATCGGGGATGTCGCCGACACTGACTTCATGAGGGAGATCGTCACGGCGGACTGCGAAAGCCTGTTTCACTTCGCCGCGATACTGAAGGCAGACGCCGATCGCGACGCGCGCGCGGCGGTTCGCTTCAATGTGCTGGGAATGGTGAGCCTGCTGGAGCATTGTCGCAATCTCGGGCGACAGCCGAAATTCTTCTTCGCCAGTTCGAGTGGCGTCTATGAAGGCGGCATCGGCGTCGCCAGCGACGAGACAAGGCACCTTCCACCAAGCACATATGGGGCGCACAAGGCGATCGGCGAGCTTCTTGTCAACGATTTCACGCGCGCAGGAGCCATCGATGGACGCGGCCTGCGGTTCCCCGTGGTCATGGTGCGGCCGAATCGCAACGATACGGCCGTGTCCAACGCCATCTCGGCGATCGTCCGCGATCCGCTGCTCGGGTCGGACATCGTGTGCCCGTTTGATTCGGCGCTGAGGATCCCGGTAACCTCCGCCGAGAATGCCGCGCAGGCAACACGGTTGCTGCACGACCTGCCAGCCGAGCGCT
>CAYXEY010000935.1:0-1827 GCA_964464105.1 uncultured Planctomycetaceae bacterium | reverse complement strand
AGGCCGTCGCCGAGGACGAGGAGCGCGGCGAGCTGGGGATGCACTACACCAGCGTTCCCAACATCCTGAAGGTGCTGAATCCGCTGTTCCTCGACGACCTGCGGGCGAAGCTGGAGGAGGCGGGCGACAACGCCCGCGTGTTGCTCAACCTGCGCAAGCGCATTGCCAAGATCAGGGTATTCGACCCGGCCTGCGGCTCGGGCAATTTTCTGGTCATCGCTTATAAGGAAATGCGCGCCATCGAGGCCGAGATCAATCGGCGGCGCGGCGAGCCGGATCGCGCGTCGGAGATCCCGCTCACCAACTTTCGCGGGATTGAGCTGCGTGACTTCCCGGCGGAGATTGCCCGCCTTGCGCTGGTCATCGCCGAGTATCAGTGCGACGTGCTGTACCGGGGGCAGAAGCTGGCCCTGGCCGAGTTTCTGCCCCTGCGTAACGAGAACTGGATCACCTGCGGCAACGCGCTGCGGCTCGACTGGTTGAGCGTTTGCCCGCCCACCGGGACGGACGTGAAGGTGCTGGCGGATGATCTGTTTGAGACGCCGCTCGACCAAGCGGAGATTGACTTCGAGAACGAAGGCGGCGAGACGTACATCTGCGGCAATCCGCCGTACCAAGGAAGCGTTGGTCAGACAGCGCAGCAGAAGGAAGACATGGCGCGAGTCCTCGCGCCCCTTCTAAAGACTTACAAGGATTTGGACTATGTAGCCGCGTTCGTTCTGAAAGCAGCTCAGTTCAACAATTTTACTGGGGCGGCAAGCGCATTCGTAACGACTAACTCCATCACTCAAGGAGAGCAAGTTGCAATGCTTTGGCCGCTCGTATTTAAAGAGTGCAACACGATCAACTTTGCGCACACATCGTTCTTGTGGAGCAACCTCGCTAGTAACAAAGCTGCTGTCACGTGTGTGATTCTCGGCCTGACGACCAACCCTGGCTCTGAAAGGAAACTGTTCGGCGAAGGCACTGTTAGATCATGCGCCAACATTAGTCCGTATCTTGTCGCTGCTGATACCGTGATTGTCACGAAGAGATCGAGTGCGCTTTCAGCCATCGGACATATGCAGTCGGGGAATAAGCCGACTGATGGAGGTCATCTGACACCATCTACTGAAGAGAAGGATCAAATAATTGCAGCGAGTCCAGATGCCAGACGCTTCCTAAAGCGCTACGTTGGATCGCGCGAATTGATAAACGGTGGAGCTCGCTGGTGCATATGGATCGAGGATGACGATCTTGAAGAGGTAAATCGCATCGATATTCTTCGTGACCGCCTCGAAAAGGTTCGCGAAATGCGCTTGAGTAGTAACGGAGCTCAAGCCAACGAGAACGCTGCCACGCCGCATCGCTTCGTTTTCGCCCCTCATAGTCGCCACGCTGCAATCGCAGTTCCGAATGTGTCGTCGGAACGAAGGTTGTTTCTTCCGTGCGAGATAACTGGATATGACACCGTTGTCTCCAATCTCGCGTCGGTGATTTACGATGCGCCGCTTTGGAACTTGGCACTGATTGCATCACGCCTGCATCTCGTTTGGATCGCCACCGTTTGTGGCAGGCTGAAGACCGATATTCGCTACTCCAATACCCTCGGCTGGAACACCTTCCCCGTGCCCACGCTCACCGACAAGAACAAGGTCGATCTCACGCGCTGCGCTGAGGATATCTTGCTGGCGCGGGAGCATCACTTCCCCGCGACCATCGCGGACCTGTACGACCCCGAGAACATGCCCGCCGACCTGCGTGCCGCCCATGATCGCAACGACGAAGTGCTGGAGCGCATCTACATCGGTCGGCGCTTCAAGAACGACACTGAGCGGCTGGAAAAGC
>CAYXEY010000934.1:0-1830 GCA_964464105.1 uncultured Planctomycetaceae bacterium | reverse complement strand
TTGAAGAACGCCGCATATGGGCATGTTCCCTCGTCGTCGTAAGACGCCGCGGTGACCAGCATCGTCGCGGTCCAAATCTGACTGCCGCCCGACGTCTCGGTCCAGGTCGCGGTTGAAATATAGCCACCCCACATCGTGCCGGGATCGCCAGGATAGTCAAAGCGAAGGATTTTCAGCTTGCGCTTCGACAGCCCCGGCGCCACCGAAAACTTATAGGTCGTCGTGCCTGATTGCAGCGCCGCGTGCTCGCCGCAGATCCAAAACACATCGTCCGATGCAGTGTTGGCTAGTGTGCGGAACGCCGCGTTGTTGAAGCCCCGGAACGCGTCGATGTAGCTCGATCCGTCGTTGGCTCCACTAGCGTAAGGGGCAAGGTCATTGGGGCCGGGCCGGACATAGTATTCGGTCATGGGTATTCCACCGACAGCTCAGGCAACGTAACAAAGCCACCTAGCGGTGAGTCACAAGCAGCGAAGGTGAAGATCGGTTTGGTGGCATGGTCATGGACGCGAGCGAGGATGCAGCGGCGATCGAGTTCAAGCACCGGGTAGACGGCGATCAGATCGGCGAATGTCACACCAGCACCGTACAGTGGTAGGTTGAGCGTTTCGGCCGCCCGCGTAGCGCCGCCGGTGATCTCCGATGTAGCGCCGACACCGATTTCCAATTGACAGAAATCTACATCGATCGCATCGCCCGATTTGGCGATGACAAAGGTGAGCGTCGGGTTGGCGCTGGCGACGTTCATCTGCACCCGCGCCCAGCCATTCATCAGCATCGCGGTGATGTCGTAGCTGCCGGTGCCGTCCATGCCGATCGCGATCGAGTGATCACCGCTGGCATTGCGCACCCATGCGGAAAACGTGTGCTCGCCCAGCGAGGCCGTGACCGTCAACGTCACCGTGGCATTGTCCGCGGTCGCCGTCACCCGGCTAGCATTGCTGGTGCCGTCGCGGCCGGCAACAGCCGCGACGGTGGCGTTCGGCCGTGTCCAGCCGCTCAGGTCGCGATAGTCGCCAGCGCCGATCAGATTGGTCGCGGCGGCTTCCAGCATCAGCCCCAACCCGGCATTGCCGCGCGGATCGTCGGCGAAGCGGGCGACGTTGGTGCCGGCGGACACCAGTACGCCGCTCGCCCAATTCCAGCCGCTCGATGCTCGGGTGACGCTCCACCCGCCCGGCAACGTCCGCGCCCGCAGATCGCTGCCGCCCGCCCAAAGCAACTGGCCAGACGGGCCGTAGACGCGCTTGACCCGCGCTCCGCCAGGGCCATGGATGTTGCGGATGGCGGTCATGCGTCAGTAGCCGAACCAGATACGCCCGGCCGTCTCCGGTGCGGAGGCCGCGACCAGATCGTCGTCGGGCAGCCAGCCGAAGCCCAGGAACGCACCGGAGAAAGCCCCGGCCGGATCGTAGATTTGCTGTGCAACCGGCAGGACGTAATCCGAGTCGTTGTCCGCGTGATCGACGATCAGCTCCAGGGTGATCAGCTCGAACGGATTGGCGGTCCCGGTGATGAAGCCGAACGGCACCACGTCCATCGACCGCTTGGCGTCGGCGGGCAGCGCGGTGATCGCCGTGGTCACGTCGGTATTGTCGGCGGTGCACACCGCCTGCGCCGTGGCGAACGGCGTTCCTCCCCCCCAGGTGGTGGCGACATAGCCATCGACGCCGATACCGTCATTGCGCCTCAGCCGGCATTCCAATGTCACGGTCGGCTGCGTCGCGGTAGCAGCGCCCTTGCGCGCCCGGATGCCGATGCCATAAGCTGGAGCCAGATCGAGGTTGAGCAGCGCATAAGCCCCGGACAGCAACGCCTCCCAATTGATCG
>CAYXEY010000933.1:0-1835 GCA_964464105.1 uncultured Planctomycetaceae bacterium | reverse complement strand
TATCTTCCCCTACGACATTCGGTCTGCATCGGTACTTCCCGAACTCCCAGAACAACTCTGGTGCCATTTATGGGCCTACAGACGCCTATTGAAGGAACGCAAGGATTTCGGAAACTACATCGAAGATCGAGGACTAAAGTGGTACGAGCATTCAATGTTCTTTCCGGAGCGCTTTCGGAACCCAGTCGGCATCGCCTCCGCGTTCGTTGCTACCCACAATCACTTCGCGATCGAACGAGGTGGAATGGTCTTCAAGCAGTCGGCGAACGTCATCAAATTGCAGTCTGGTGCGACGGACGATGATCATCTTGGTTTGCTCGGGTTGCTCAACTCGTCGGTCGCCTGTTTTTGGTTCCAACAGGTCTGCCACAACAAGGGCGGGCCGGGTGGCGGTAGCAGCAAGGACGAAAAGTGGCATGACTTCTACGAGTTCAGCTCAACGGCTTTGAAGGAGTTCCCCCTCACCGGATCGCGCCCACTCGCCCTTGCATGCAAACTTGATCGCCTCAATGCCGAGTTGGCCGCAACGCTTCCTCCCGCACTTCTTGCAGGAACCGCCGATGGGAGTCGCCACGTGCCAACACGTGAAGATTTCGACGCTGCTTGTGCGCAGGCACAGAGCTTACGTCGACAGATGATCGCTTGGCAGGAAGAATTGGACTGGTACTGCTACGGGTTATACGGTGTGCTTCCCGCCAGCGGGACAATTGACGCCATTACCTACGCATCGCCACCAGAAGTAGCCCTTGGCGAGCGCGCTTTTGAAATCGCCATTGCGAGACGGGTTGCACAAGGCGGGTTCGAAACGCGGTGGTTTGAGTGGCTCGGCATCACTCCGATGGTTGAAATCCCGAACCACTGGCCGCAGGAGTACCGACGAGTAGTGGAGCGCCGTATCGAACTGATCGAAAGCGACCGCAACATTGGCTTGGTCGAAAGCATGAACTGTAAGCGTCGATGGGAAGGACTTTCATGGGCCGACCACGAGCGCAACGCCCTCCGCGACTGGCTGCTTGATCGGCTCGAATCCCCACGATTTTGGCGCGCCGATGGAGACCATCCGCCGCAGCTCACTACGACCAACCGTTTGACCGACGCAGCCCACACGGACGCCGAATTCATGAGTATTGGCTCACTGTACGCTGGCCATGTCGATTTCGACGTCGGACAACTAGTTGCTGAATTGGTGGCCGCCGAATCCGTGCCATTTTTGCCCGTGCTGCGGTACGCCGACACGGGACTGCGTAAACGTGCCCAGTGGGAAGACGTTTGGAATCTGCAGCGCCGCGAAGACGCGGGCGAGAACGTGGGCAAGATACCGGTGCCGCCCAAGTACCAGAGCAAGGACTTCCTGAAGGCCGACTATTGGCAACTGCGCGGTGGCCTGGACGTGCCCAAGGAGCGCTGGGTCAGCTACCCCGGCTGCGAACGCGGCGCCGACGGCAGTCTTGTCATTGCGTGGGCCGGTTGGGATCACCTTCAGCAAGCCACGGCTTTGGCCACGTACTTCATCGACATGAAGGAGCGCGAGGGCTGGAGTCGAGAGCGGCTGCAGCCCGTGCTCACCGGCTTGCTGGAACTGGTGCCCTGGCTAAAGCAGTGGCACAACGACATGAACCCCGATTTCGGGGCGCGCATGGGCGACTATTACGAGAGCTTCGTGACCGACGAAGCGCGCGCGTTGCAATACACGCTCGATGACTTACGCGCCTGGAAGCCGGCGGTTACTGCGGCTAAGCGCGGTCGCAAGAAGGCGGCATGACCAAAATGACGTATCAGTCCGGACGCCGGAAACAGGGAAAACAACAACCATGACACTTATCAGAGAACTGATT
>CAYXEY010000932.1:0-1852 GCA_964464105.1 uncultured Planctomycetaceae bacterium | reverse complement strand
CCGAAGCCATCGCCTGGAAGAAAAAGGAAGTCGCGCGTATCGACAAGGCCAAATGCGTCAAGTGCATGACCTGCTTCGAGAAATGCAAGTTCGACGCGATTTCGTGACGGCGCCCGCTCGCTGAAGGCCATCGGAAAGGGATCGTGTCGTGGCCAGCGAAGAAGGGATCGTCGTGCGCATCGACGCGGCCGGCGCATGGGTGAAGACCATCCGCAGCGACGCCTGCGAAAGCTGCTCCTCCAAGGCGGCCTGCCACACCATGGGCGGCGGCAAGGAGATGGAGGTGGCCGTCGTCAACCCCATCGGCGCCAGGGTCGACGACCGCGTCGTGATCAAAATGGACACCCCGGCGTTCCTCAAGGGAACCTTCCTGGTGTATATCTTTCCCGTTCTGCTGCTGGTCGGCGGGGCGGCCGTGGGGGAATGGGTCTCGCGTTCGTCCGGGGGGGCATCCCCGCTGCCCGCGATCGGATGCGCCTTCGGCGGCCTCGCGCTCGGGCTGGTTCTGATGAAGATCATTGCCGGCCGGCTGGCCCGCAGAGACGACTACCGGCCGCGCATCGCCCGAGTGATCGCCCGCCCGCCCGCCGTCCGCGAAGACGATCCCCCGGCCGATCCATAGGGCCGGCGCTCCGCTTCACCCCGATCACCGCTTCGGCTCATCGCTGCGAGCCCCCCGGCGGGGGAACAGATCTTCGATGGGAAGGTTCTCGATTTTGGCCAGGCAGCTTTGAAGGGCTTCCGCCTCGGTTTCGCCGACGCCCTGGTACTCCTGCCGGGCGACGATGTTGATCAGGTTGGGAACCGCCACGAAGCGCCCGGCCAGCTTGCCGCTCAACCTTTCGTGGACGTCGATGTAGACCAGACGCTGGTTGCGGATCAGGTTGTAGCGGGTGATTTTGGTCAGAATGTCGCCGGGTTCGAGATGCTGCATGCTTTGTCTGCCTCGCTATTCCGCTTCGATCGTCAACCGCAGGGGAAATCCGCCGGCGCGGGCGGCCTCCGTGACCAGATGGATCTTGGTTTCGGCGACTTGCAGCGGGTAGATGCCGCACAGGCCGACTCCGTTCTCGTGGGTGTGCCACATGATGTCCGTCGCCTCTTCCGTCTGCTTGTTAAAGACCTTGACCAGCACTTCGACCACGAAGGCCTTGGGCGTGAAGTCGTCGTTATGGATCAGCACCTTGTAGAGCGGCGGCTCGGCCGGCTCCTCGCGAATCTTCTCTGCGCCGTTCGGCTGAATGTCGGGATGCTCCCCGCTCATCGCACAAGGGCTCCTTCCGGTCTGGCGTAACGGCATTTGCTGTTCTGCAAACGAATCCCCATGCAGGCAATAGTAAGCCGCTCTGCCTTGAAGTCAACGCGCCGCCGTCACGATGCCGCCGCATTTCAAAGGTGACGGCCGCGGCAGCGCTGCGGACCTTTCTTTGACCTCTTGCGAATTCATGTTACAATGATAGCCAACAGATCCGAAAGGGCTGTTTAAACACGCACATCTACCGACGAGAAGCGAATGGCTGAAACCGTTTACGTTACCGACGGCAACACGGCGATGTTTCGCTGTCCGCACTGCCAGCGGACGAAGCAAGTGGACGTATCCGCCTTCGGCGAATTCAAGCCGCCGCTGCGGTTCAAGGTGAAGTGCCCCTGCGGCCAGACGACCGTCTCGGTGATCGAGATGCGCCGCCGCTATCGGAAAGAGACCAACCTGGCAGGGACCTACGTGCACTATGTCGACGGCCAGCCGAAGGGCAAGGGGGCCGTTCGGATCAAAGACCTGTCCACCAGCGGCATGAAGCTTTTGATAACCGCCAGCGAAACCTTTGCCGTGGGGGACCTGCTGAAGATCAGC
>CAYXEY010000931.1:0-1853 GCA_964464105.1 uncultured Planctomycetaceae bacterium | reverse complement strand
TTGCCCTGCTGGAGAAGCATGGCGTGTCTACATTCGTCAATCTCGCGGCGATCCCGGATCCCGCGGTGCGAAGTCAGATTGATCAGGCCATGCGGCGATGCGGCGAAGATCCCCGAATGCTATCGGCCGAGTACGTGGAAAACCGGCGGCAGACGTCTGAGGCAGACTTCGTGGATGAGCGGATTGAGGGATTTGGCGAGATTTTATTCGCCTCGCGCGAGGAATTCGCGAATAAGGCGGAGCGATACTTGAAGGATGAGGTATCACGACGCACATTTGCGACGCGAATGCGCAATGTGTTGATCCGGGATTATTCCTACAAGGCCCGCATGGCGCGGATGTTGACATTCGTCAGAGATGGGTTTGAGGTTGACTCGCGGGATTCAATGCGAGCATCATCTCGCGACCACTGTGAACGAATTGCCGCTTGTGTATAGTCGGGGGATTCGCTTTTTCACAGTTTCCCAGGATCTCGCCATACCAGCTGAGGTAGTCCTCGGCGTGTCGCCGCAAGTCGAAGCGAGCAGCGGCGTCGCGCGCGGCCTCCTCGCCGCAGCGATGGCGCAACGAGTCGTCGGACAGCAATTGACCGACGGCGATGGCCAACGCTTCGTCATCCCCCGAAGGCGTAAGCGCGCCGGTTGGGTTCCCGCGCCAACGGGCGATATCTTGTTGCGCGTCGTTGTGCGAATTGGGTATCGCAATGGATCGCACCTGTTCGACGATGCCGCCAACCGCCGTCGCCGCGACCGGCGTGCCGCAGGCGAGTGCCTCCAGGATCGTGCAAGGAAACGTGTCGGCCTTTGCAGCATGCAGATAAATATCCGCCGCCTGGTAGTAAGCGGCCATCGTGGCCGGGTCGCTGGTGAAGGGTCGTAACTCAATGACAGCGTCGCCGATACGCTCCGCCGGACCAGATTCCCCCACCGCGATGAACTGGATCGGGCGCGTCCGCCTGGAACTTGATCCCAGCCGACCAATTGTTCGACGAAGTGTTTCGTAATCCTTGAAAGCGTTTCGGCGAATGCCATTGGCCGCGAAGAGCAGCACGGCGGCATCCTGACGAATGTTCAATCGTAAGCGAGCGGCGGCGCGATCGCCGGGTTTGAATATCGACAGATCGACGCCATAGGGAATGACGCGGCGCTCCACGACGGCATGCATCAGCATCGATTGCTCGACCTTGCGCATCAGCCAATGGCACGGCGTGGCGACGTACAATCGGCACTGGCGATAGATGTCGGACTTGACCCGCCAATTGTGATCGGTCGCGTCGGCCACAACCGACGGATAAATTGACAAATCAGGACATTCGCCGCATCCGCTTGTCCAGCGCTCGCAGTCCATGGAATGCGCGCAATGTCCCGCAAGGAGCCAAGCGTCATGCAGCGTCAGGACAAATGGCCGCACTGCTGACAGCCTCGGCAGCAATCGCAGATCGAAGTAACCACCGTGAAGATTGTGCGCGTGCATGATATCGATGGAAGCAAACACCGGTGAGACCAGCAACTGCGTGCCCGGATATTGAAAGTCCTCGCGACCGGCCGCGCGATCACTCCAACCCTGCGGCGATGCCAGTTTATGCGTGAAACGGCAAAGTCGGCGTCCCAGTGCGGTGGAGTAATGCGGTTGTAATAAACGATGCGCCTTCCAGCATGCGCTACGATAGCCGCGCGTCTCATCCTCATGCCGAAGTTCGATTACGCCGTCATCAATACTCCGTTTTCGACCTACGGCGAGACGAGACTCGTGCCCCAACGTGCGATAGGTGCGGAACAAATCCCACGCGACCCGCTCCGCCCCGCCGAGGCGATCAGACGTGCTGATTTGCAGGATGTCCATGCGTCCTTCCC
>CAYXEY010000930.1:275-1855 GCA_964464105.1 uncultured Planctomycetaceae bacterium | reverse complement strand
CGGCAGTCATATTCCTGCTGTGCTTCGTCATCGGTATGGGGATGGCGCTCTTCCGACACCCGATCTACGGCCTCTACACCTATATCGCGGTCTTCTATCTCGATGCGCCGAATCGGTGGTGGGGGCAGGGACTACCCGATCTGCGTTGGTCGATGCTCGCCGCGGGAATTACGGCGTTCGCAATCCTGAGAATGAAGCCCGATCCGGTCCGCACGCCCTGGTACAGGACCTTTCCCGGGGTTTTCCTGATCCTGTACACCATCTGGCTCTGGATTCAGAGTCCGTGGGCATTGGATCCGACCCTGCATCGCGAATGCGCGATCATTTTCAGCAAGTTCTTGATTGTCTATTTCATGGTGTACCGCCTGATAGACACACCATGGAAAGCCGCCGATTTCCTGCTCGCACACGTGCTCGGGAGCTTTTACCTTGGCCTGGTCGCGCTCGGAACCGCGGCGCCCGGCGGGAGGCTTGATGGAGTCGGTGGTGCCGGGATTGACGATTCCAATACGCTCGGAATGCACGCCGCGACCGCGGCGGTTGCTGGCGCCATGCTGATCTTCGTGAAGCGCGACTGGAAACGGTATGCAGCGCTTCTCTCGGTGCCCTTCATTCTCAACATGGTGGTTCTCACCGGCAGCCGCGGTGCATTCCTGGCCCTCTTCATGGGCGGCGTCACGATCTTCGCGCTGCGACCAAAGGAGAACTCGCGCCTCTTCTATACGCTGGCGTTTCTCGGGATCCTGGGTTTTGGCGCTGTCGCGTCGGATGCTTTCTGGGCGCGCATGCAGACCATGGAGGCGGCCGTCAACAAGGAAGAGACTCTGGACAACAGCGCCGAAGGCAGGATCGTGCAGATGAAAGCCGGGCTCCGCATGTTCGCTTCGCATCCGCTCGGCGTAGGCCATCGCGGGTTTGCGACCCTCAGTCCACAATACCTGGACAAGATCTACCTGACGGAGTCGGGCGGCAGGTCGTCGCACAACACGTTTATCAGCGCCCTGGTCGAGCAGGGCTTTCCTGGGGCGATCATGTTCTCGATGTTGTGGCTCTGGGTCATGAAGACCCTCCTCGTCGCGCGACGATGGGTCAAGGCAAGGCGGCCTCTGCTTGATGTCGGCGTGATGGCCGCTACGTGTGCCGGGCTCGTGGTCGTATTCATCGGCGGGCAGTTCGCCGACTTCCTGAAAGCGGAAGTGCTGGTCTGGCTGCTCGCGCTGCTGGCGAGTCTGCGACTGACGCCGGTCGTTGCGCGGACGGACCTGGGGGCGCACGCGACGGAAGTCCGCGCGAGCGCTTCCTCGATGACCGGCCAGCGTGGTTCAGCGAGATGAGTTGCGCAGGGGCATCAAGGCAGGCGGATCACGAAAGCCGGGGACGATCGGCTGGACACTGAGCCAATCGCTCGCCACGAATCGAGCATGACATAGCGTCCGTAAGATCCGGAACCGCCACTCTCCGGGGTCAATGGTACATCACCGGAAAGCGTGTGTGCGGTGACGGAAAAATTCGACGGATTGATCTGGTAGATCGTGCCGGTGTTCGCAGCTGCGCCAAAGCACCAGTAGCAGGACCGTGTC
>CAYXEY010000930.1:0-265 GCA_964464105.1 uncultured Planctomycetaceae bacterium | reverse complement strand
GTCGGGTCCCACACCAACGAAGCACCTCCGCCAAAGCTCTGCATCGAGCGACTTGTCTGGGAAACTGCTTCCCCCGACCAGTCGATGCCGATCGAAAATGCGGTGGCGCCGTAACCATTTCCTCCAATCGTCAGGCCAGTATTCGACGCGGGGTCGTATGCCGAGCAACCATCGCTATTCCACTGTGCGCCGACGGATCGCAACTGACTCCAGCTATTGCTCGCCACGCGATAGAACGAGTATGTGTTGAAACTGACCCAGCGGT
>CAYXEY010000929.1:0-1878 GCA_964464105.1 uncultured Planctomycetaceae bacterium | reverse complement strand
GTCCAAACATATCTGTTTAGCTGCTCGCATGGATGAAGCGCTGGAGAAGTCCCCAAAAACAGAACAACGCAGTAGCCGGCTCTTGCCGACTTCTGCGCTGCTCGTTTGCCGCCCACCACCTGCGCGGTGGTTCTGTAGGGCGACTAGTCTTCCTCCGGCATGTAATACCCGAGCCGTACTTCATCGCTTTCCGTCACGACTTTGAATGCCGCCATTGTGTCATTGGCGACCACGTCCGCTGCCGGCAGGCTGTTGTCGTCCGCGTCCTTGAGCAGGAAAAACCCTGCGCCGGTCGAAGACTGTAGAAACGAGGGTTCGTTCACGCCGCCGCCCGGCGACTGGCCGAGCCGACCCGCGAGGTACATCCGAAAGGCGCTGTTGGTCAGCGCCAGCGATCGACCGAACCCGCCTTTCGCCCCGCCCCCCAGAAGGCCTCCAGTCCCGATCGAAACCCCCATCAGGCTGTTCGTCGCCGCGAGTGCCTGCCGCGACCCCTGCGAGGCGTCGCTGTCGGTGGCATTGCGATTCAGAAAATACGCGAAGCGGTCGGCCCGGCACTCGAGGCGCGTGGATCCGCTGTTCGCCGCGGGCTTCACGTCCACCGAATCTATCGTGCCATTGGACATTCGAAAGGCGTACACGATCGACGTGCCTGACTCCTCGAAGATCACGATGCCGCCGCCGATTTTCGGCTTCGGTAGCGAGGCGATCGTCACGCCGGCGTCAGTGGTGACATCCGCCTGCTGGGGAATCGTGGTCGCATCGCCAACCGCGGCGAAGACGCTGATGAACTGGTTGTCTTCCATCACAGCGACAGCGTTGTCCGCTGCGCTCACGTCGACGCTGATTGCGTTGTTGAGTACATGCTGGAAAGCAGTGATGGCCGGCACCGCCCCCGAGACGTCGATGAGCTTCAGCTCTTTCCCGGCGGGACCGCGATGCAGGATGGCAACCAGATTCCCATCGACTGCAATGTTGTCATTTTCCAATCGAGCCCCCGGTGAAATGTCCCACACATCCGTATCAGGCACGATGGTCGTACTTCCCGTCGTGGTGTCATGCACCGACACCTGGTTCACCGGACCCGTACCGACGAGAATGGCCTTCTTGCCGCAACAGTAGACCGCATCGCCGCGAAAGCTCCCCGGGATCGTCGTCGCCGCTTCATCGCCCGGTCTGTAGTACGCAACGCCGCCGCCTGTCGTGCCGAATGCAATGATGCCGTCGCCGACCGACACGAGGCCATCCCGCTGAACCGCCAGTCCGGTCACGACGGCGACGCCTTTGATTGGATTCCCCGAAAGTCCGGGAGTGCCCGTCTGACATCCCGCGATGGCCGCGATACAAGCAATCCCGGCGTATCGCAAAAACAACGTTGAATTCCGATTGGCTTTCATTCTGCGTCTCCGAACTTCAGGTCTCAATGTTCTCCATGCCCGGAGCAGCCCCAATGCCGCTGGAATGGATGGGGCATTTGATCAGGACGCGTAAGACGGGCTGGGATCGCGCCACGCTTCCGAAAAAAAACGCAGTGGTAGGCTTTGCCGATCCACTGCGTTTGCACGATTTTACGATTGAGGGTTCTTGTCACCCACATTCACGGCAATATGGCGTTGACAAAGGGCGACACGTCGCGTCCGTTGATCAGGTTGTCTTCATTCAGGTCTGCCCGGTTGATGTCGCAGCCGTTGAAACTTGGGTCCTGAAGAAGGGCCTTGATGAAGAGCGGAATGTCCAATGGGGTGACGACGCCATCGCAATTCATGTCGCCGCGGATCGAATTTTGCGTCACTGTCAGCGACACTTGATTACTGGTGACCGAGCCGCAATCGTTGGTGACGACAACGTAATAATCGGTCGCGGCATCGGAGGGTCCCG
>CAYXEY010000928.1:0-1880 GCA_964464105.1 uncultured Planctomycetaceae bacterium | reverse complement strand
GGCACTGTATAGCCGCGAATTCCAGTCCTGTCTGCCCAACGGCGCGGTACAAAGAATGCCCCGTCTTCGCCAGTGTGAGTTGTTCGGCCCACAGCAGAAACTAAGGCGGCAAGCTTTCCAGTTGCGACCTCATTGATAGCGTCGAGGAGGTCGCTCGCACCGCCACCACCGATGCTCCAAGGATGGCGCCCAAATGTTTCTCGCAGCCCGTCAGCGACGCTGACAAACTCGCTTTCCGACCCCGCATGTTCGATCTGATCGACGATGGCCGACCACACAAAGCCATGGGCCGGATCCTCAGGCGTAGTCGGTTCCCCCTTGATGCCCATGACGGTGCGTACGACATCGCTCACGGGCGCGCGGTGGCGACCGAAGAGGATCACAGTGGGGGTTCCATGGCCCGGGATGTAAGCGCCAGATGTGTCCACAACGTGCGTAATGTCAAGTCGCGGTAGCACTTTCTCGATCAGCTTCGACCCAAACTCGCGCTTCATGAACGAGTTGGATGTGATCATTCCAATGAAACCAGCGGGTTGTGCGCCCCGTCCAGTGAGGGCAAGCTCGAAAAATCGCTCTGTGAACGGGGCGCCGAGCGAATACTTCATGTGGCAACTTGCGAAGTGTTTCCGGTAAGCCGCATTAAGCGCTGCATCTTTCACCACTATGTAAGGTGGATTACCCACTACCGCGTGGTACTGCATGCCAAGAATGCGCTGTACGTCGATCAAATCTTCCGTGGCGTAGGCGTGAGCAAGGCCTGTATCCGAAAAATGTTCGGCGCTTTGAAACATGTCGTCTGTAGCGGTGAGACCAAAGCGCATGCCATGCAACAGGCTATCGCCGATGGCCACATGGATAGTGAAATCTGGGGCCGCGGCAATTCGGTGCACGTCGCTGGCCTTCAACGCGGCCAAAAGCAGCCGGAAGCGCGCAATGGCCACCGCGAATGGGTTCAAGTCAATACCGGCCACTGCGTTCAGCGCCCTCTGCGCGATGTCCCGACGATTGCGGCCCGGCTCGTTGCTTGACCATTCCTCGACCAAGCGATGGAAGCCGCCCAGCAGGAAGTGCCCCGAACCGCAGGTGGGGTCAATCATCCGCACTTCGCGATAGCCGAACTCCCGAATAGCTGGGGTCAGCGTCCGGTCGAGAATGAATTCCTCTACGAACTCCGGCGTCTGAAGCAACGCGTAGCGTTTGCGGGTGGACTCGCTCAGGTCCTGGTAGAGGTCGCCGAGGAAGCGTGTGTTCCACGTTGGGTCGGTGAAGTCACGAATCAGCACCCCGGAATCGGCGGCGACCTCCTGCCAAAACTGCACCACTGCCATCGCAGCATCACCGCTGACGCCCAGGCGAAAAACCGGGTTGTGCGCTTCGTCGAAGAAGGTGTGAAGGCCCGGCAAGGTACCGGCCTCCTGGAAACACCCGATGAGATAGTCGCGATCGTTCTGATGCGGATGCTCTCGAAAGTAAGCATCATGCCGGTCACGCGCCAATGCCAGCCGCCCTGACTGAGGCGTGCCGCTGATCCACGGCCGGTCCACCAGTTCGTTGTCTTCGATGAACCGCAGGAACACGCAGCTCAGCAGCCAGTGCACACCGGCCTGGGTAATGACCTGCTCGACCCACGATTCGAAGGTCTCTGCCGTGCGCTCGGCGTCACGCGCCGCCTTCCACTCGGCCTGAAGCTGGGAGCGAAGTTCCGGCACCTCGCTCGCTGGGCTGAGCGCGCGTTCGCGCAGGTCGTCTTCAAGCCGCTTGAGTAGGCGGGTCAGATCAGCTAGTAGGACTTTCGCATCAATCATCAGAGGGCTTCAATTCGTGCGCAATTTCTGCGTTCAAACCGCGGAGGCTGAGCGGTGCAGGTTCTTGGCCCAGGC
>CAYXEY010000927.1:0-1881 GCA_964464105.1 uncultured Planctomycetaceae bacterium | reverse complement strand
ACCCTGAAGAGCAGCTTGTCCTCGACGATGGCGCCGCCGAGGCTGGTGTTGAAATTGTAACTATTGTCGTTGCCGAACCCGATTGTGGACTGACCGGAGATCTCGTTAGTCGGTGGTGTCGTGGTGATGACAATCGCGCCTGCGGATGCGTTGCGCCCGTACAGTGCACCCTGAGGCCCCTTCAGGATCTCGATCTGTTTCAGGTCGAACAGGGTCGTGTTGAATTCCTGCTGGTTACCAAGGGCAACACCGTCGACGACCACGGCCACCGCCGGCTCGGAGGCCCTGATCGACGCTTGCCCGCGAATGTTGATGAAGAAGTCGCCCGCGTAGTTTGACTCGTAGAAAGTCACGTTTGGTGCGAGCAGCAGGTAATCCTGCGACCGCGTGATACCGGAGCGCTCGATACGCTCGGCGTCGAATACTTGCACGGTGACCGGAACGTCGACGTAGCGGGCGTCGCGCTTGAGGCCGGTGATGATGACTTCCTGCAGCGCATCGGGCGCAGATGGCGTCGCGCCTTCTCCTGCCGACTGCGCTGCGGTGGTTGTCCATTGGAGTATCCCAAACGCCAGGGCGAACGACACAACCCTGGAACCCTGCTTTGTAAGCATGTACGACCTCTCGCTACATTCGTTGTGCAAGCGTATCGGCATACGAGGAAGCCCGGACTTTATGGGTCCGGGCAGCTGTGCGATAGCCAGAAAATTGGCGCGTGCTAGCGCGAAATCGGCATTTCTGCCCGGAGGCAAGACTCGCGCCGGACGCTCGACGGCGCATAGCCGAAATGTGCGCGGAACCTGGCCGCAAAGTGGCTCAGCGAGGAGAAGCCAGTCAGCCGCGCGATCTCGCCCACTGGCAGGCTGCTGCCGTGTAGCAGCTCGCGGGCACGCTGCATGCGAAGGCTCAGCAAGTACTGGTGCGGCGTCGCATCCGTGGCAGCACGAAATGAACGGATGAAATGCGAGACGCTCAGGCACGCGATCGACGCGAGCTTGTCGAGTGAAACTTCCTCCGCCAGGCCGCCACGCATGTACTCGACGACTTGCCGCAGGCGCACGGCCGACAGGCCACTGCTGCGGGGTGACTCCCGGCGCAAGACCTCCCCATAGGTACAGATCGTATGCAGAACGAAGGCGTTGAGGAGACTCTCCCGATAAAGGTCCATGGACGGCTGGATGCTGAGGATCTCGAGGCGCATCAGGCTGGCGAGATGGAAGAGCTTCGGATCATCCTCGAACCTGACGGGCCGCAGCTGGACGATGGGATCAATATCATTGCGGGCCGCAATGCGGTGGAGGAGGTTCTTGCTGACCGGAACCAGGATGCACTCGACGGAATTGTCCACCGGGCCCCACACGAAACTGTCGGTCGAATAAATGAAGACGTGTCCGCACAGAAGTGCCGAGCAGCCAGTCTCACGACCGTCGGTACGCCAGTGCGTCTCGGGCAAGTGCTTGAAGGAAATCGCGATGGTATTTGCGGGCGCCGCAATTTCTTCGCGAGTGTAAGGCTTGAGGTCGTGGTAAAGCGTAATGCCACCCCAGTCGTGGGTGCCATGGATGCCGTGCAGCAGCGACTGAGGCATGGTTCCGTCCGTTAATGTGACGCGCGCCGCGTCGAACCCTTGCGTTCGATCCCATCCGATAATTGCCGAAGGCGCGGGCCGAACGCAAGCCACACCGACAGCGCGTCAGGCCCGACAGGTTGAACTACAGCTGCAGGATCTAGATCCACGGCCACCGTCCCAACGGAATCTGCGGTCGACCACCGGCCTCGCTTCCCGTCGGACACAACGGCTCGATCGCCGCCGCCAGTCCCTGCCAAGGACTAACCCGGCCCATGTCCGCCAGAAACTACGCTCGCCGCGTCGTCTTCCCG
>CAYXEY010000926.1:0-1884 GCA_964464105.1 uncultured Planctomycetaceae bacterium | reverse complement strand
CCTAGCGGCGCGTGCCGGCGAGCTCGCCGAGCTTGAAACCCGCGACACCGGCAAGCGTCTGGTCGAGAGCAAACCGCAGATGCGCGGGGTGGCCGAGTGTCTTCGCTACTTCGGCGGCGTCGCCGACAAGATCGAGGGGCGGGTGATTCCGGTCGGCCGCAACGACATCCTCAACTATACACTCCGCGAGCCGCTTGGCGTCGTTGCCGCGGTCACGCCGTGGAATTCACCGATCATGATCGCTGTCTGGAAGATCGCGCCTGCGCTGGCCGCCGGGAACACGATCGTCATCAAGCCGTCCGAGCACGCTTCGGCATCGACGCTGGCGCTGATGGAGGTGTTCGAGGCTGCCGGCTTTCCGCCCGGCGTGATCAACGCCGTCACCGGAATGCCGCTTGAGGTAGGTGCGCCGCTGGTGAGCCACCCGGATGTGGCGAAGGTGACGTTTACCGGCTCGGATGCCGGCGGCAGGCACATCAACTGTGCTGCGGCTGAAACCTTCAAGCACGTGACGATGGAGCTTGGCGGCAAATCGCCACAGATCGTGTTCGATGACGCAGATTTCGACAGCGCCATCAAAGGTGTCATCTCGGGGGTATTTGCCTCCAACGGGCAAAGCTGTGTTGCCGGGTCCCGGCTCTTTCTGCATTCGTCGATCGCGGACGACTTCACCGCGCGGCTGATCGAGGCAGTGAGCGGGCTGCGCGTCGGCGATCCGATGGACGAGGCTACGCAGGTCGGGCCGATCGCGAACCGGATGCAGTTCGACAGGGTTATGGGATTCATCGATCGCGCAAGACAGGCCGGCGCCCGATGTCTTTGCGGCGGCTCGCCCGGGGCCGCTAAGGATATCGGAAGCGGCATGTTCATCGAACCGACGATCTTCACCGACGTCGTCCCCGACATGGAGGTCTGGCGGGAGGAGGTCTTTGGCCCGGTCCTTGCGATCACCCGCTTCGACGATGAGGACGAAGTTGTAGCGGCCGCCAATGACAGCCGCTATGGCCTTGCCGCGGGGGTCTGGACCATGAACATTCAGCGCGGGCACCGCGTTGCGAAGCGATTGAACTGCGGTACCGTGTACATCAACGCCTACCGGCTGGTAAGCGCCGGGTCGCCCATCGGCGGCTACAAGCAAAGCGGCTTCGGTCGGGAAAACGGTCTCGAGGTCATTGGCGAGTATACGCAGGTAAAGAGCGTTTGGGTCGGACTGGACCGGGTCGCGAGCAACCCGTTCGGATGAGGATCTAAACGGCCAAAGCACGATGCACGCCGTAGTGCAGTCCTGGGGGAGGAACTGAACTTGGATAGCGCTGGCAAGGCGACGCCAGATCAGGCCGAGCGAGTGTGCCCCGCGCGCAAATCGGTTCTGTTGACGCGGAAGTCGCCGCTCATCGACATCGTCCAATTCATCATCTTCGTCGTGTTTGTCGGCTGGCTGATCTATGCGGGCGCGCAATCAATGAACTACAACTGGCAATGGTATCGCGTGCCGCGGTATCTTTACCGGATAATCGACGGCGAGTTCATGTACGGCCCTTTGCTGCGCGGTCTCGGCGTGACCCTGCAAATCACGCTGTACAGCATGCTTCTGACGCTTGGGATCAGCCTGATCACGGCGCTGCTCCGGCTTTCCGGTTCGATCTCGGGGCGGATTACGGCGACGATATACCTCGAGGCGATCCGGAATACGCCCTTGCTGGTTCAGCTGTTCCTGTTCTATTTCGTGCTCGCGCCGATCTTCGGCATCGACCGGTTCTGGGCGGGCGTGCTCTGCCTTGCATTCTACGAGGGCTCCTTCGGGACCGAGGTCATCCGCGCCGGTCTGCAATCGGTGCCGCGTGGGCAATATGAAGCGGCGGACGCAATCGGCCTCACCCGTCT
>CAYXEY010000925.1:0-1889 GCA_964464105.1 uncultured Planctomycetaceae bacterium | reverse complement strand
ATGAGTACAGCGTCATCAAGTCACACGTCGATATCGGCGTGGCTATTCTGTCGCACAGGTCATTCCTCGATGCCGAGTTGCCGCTGGTGCAGCACCACCACGAGTGGTTCAACGGCGGTGGCTACCCGCGCGGTCTGGCCGGTCAGGACGTGCCCTTCGGTGCCCGCGTGCTGCTGGTGGCCGACACGATCGACGCCATGCTCAGCCCGCGCTGCTACAAGGACGCCATGAGCGTCGAGCGGGTCATCGGTGAGTTGGATAGCGGCCGCGGCCGGCAGTTCGACCCCGCCGTGACCGACGCGGCGATCGCATATCTCAAGAGCGGCGAGGCCGACCGCGTCGGTTCTTGATCCAACGACTCTGCAAATCCATGTTTCCGTGTGCCACTGCTTTAAGCAGTGTGAACGTGAGTGGACGCACCTGGTCCGCGCACTGCTTGAAGCAGTGGCACACTCAATCGAATACCTGACGAAACCTGCTGATTCCGCTAAAATACGTCCATGTCCCGCAAGCGCGTTCTGGTCGCGATGAGCGGCGGAGTGGACAGCTCCGTGGCCGCCTGCCTGCTGCACGAGCAGGGTTACGACGTCGTCGGCGTGTTCATGCGCCTCGGCGCCGAACCCGTTGCGCCCGTCGCCGCATGCACCACGTCATCCTCCGGACCCGCGCGAACCGCTGTCGCCGCTGGCGTCTCACTGCCGATTGCGACACCCGTCGAAACCGATCGCCATCGCGGATGCTGCTCAGCGCTCGATGCCGGTGACGCCCGATCGGTCGCCGCGCGGCTGGGCATTCCGTTCTATTCGCTCAACTTCCAGGCCGATTTCGCCCGGCTCATCGACTACTTCGCCGATGAGTACGCCGCCGCACGGACGCCCAATCCCTGCGTCCGCTGCAACCAGTGGCTCAAGTTCGGGCGGCTCATGCAGTATGCCGAGGTCGTCGAGGCCGACCTGATCGCGACCGGTCACTATGCCCGCATTGTGTCGACGCCGAATGGCCCGCAACTGGCCCGCTCGCGCAATCGCGACAAGGACCAATCGTATGTGCTCTTCGGCATCGGCCGCGAAACGCTCGAACGCGTGCTGTTCCCCCTGGGCGATCTGACCAAGGATGAGGTCCGGGCCCACGCCCGCCGCTTCGGACTCGCCGTGCATGACAAGCCCGAGAGCCAGGACATCTGCTTCGTGCCTGATCGCGATTACGCCCGCGTGGTGACCGCCAAGCGGCCTGACGCGATTCGCCCCGGCGAGGTGCGTCATGTGGACGGACGTCTTCTTGGACGGCATGAGGGGCTGGCCCATTTCACCATCGGCCAGCGCCGCGGATTGCGCATCGCGATGGGCGAGCCGATCTATGTCACGCGACTCGATCCCGCCACGGACACCGTGTACGTCGGCCCGCGCGAGGCGGTCGAATCGCCGTCGGCGTTGGCGAGCAACTTCGCATGGCTCGGCACGCCGCCGACCGGGCCGATCCGAGTGCATGCCCAGATTCGTTACAACCACGTCGCCGCGCCTGGTGTGGCGATTGCGACCGGCGTCGATACGGTACGCGTCGATTTTGATGCCCCGCAGGCAGCCGTCACACCAGGCCAGGCCCTGGTGCTTTACGACGGCGACACCGTGCTGGGCGGCGGGTGGATCGAGGGTCACCCTTGAATCCAATTCTCGACGTGCGGCCCGAAGCGGATTTTCTTCGCGCGCATCATCCCAACGCCGCGAACATTCCGCTTGAAGAACTTGACGCCCGCATTCACGAACTCGCCCGGCCCTACGACCCGCTCACCGTCTTCGACACCAGCGAGGTTCGCGCCGAGCAAGCCGCAGCCGATCTGAAGGCCCGCGGACGCGATGAAACCCACATCGTCCACGGCGAAGAGTGGCTGT